>CABUYS010000012.1 GCA_902495835.1 uncultured Oscillospiraceae bacterium
CGAAGGAATTATTACTGCCCTGACAGACGCTCCGGAAAATGAAGGAAAATTAACTACAACCGTAAAGCTTACAGTAACCGATTCAATCACTGGAGCGAGAGTATCAATGGCAAACTGGTCTTATGGAGACACTCCAAGTGAACCCGCTCTTTCGGGTGGTTTGGAAGTTTTAAGTACAAGTGACTACGAAATAACTTACTCTAAAAAAGAAGCTGATGTCTGGAGTTCACAAAAACCCACTTCTCCGGGAGATTACAAAGTAAAAATACACGTTACAAATCCCATATACACGGCAAATGATGTAACAGCAGACTTCAAAATTAACAAAGCAGAAAAAGAATTGAAAATTGAAGCCAATTCGTCATCACACGAATACGACGGCAATGCTTATTCCGACAGTGGATACAAAATATACTTTGGAAGTTCTGAAGTATCCGGCGACCGTCTCCCCTCAGGCGATAAGGTCAGTAATGTAAAAATTACGGGAAGCGTTACATATGTAAAAGATAATCCTGCCGATGGAAACAAAAACAACATTATAGACCAAGATTCCATAATTATAGAAAACAAAGACTATTACACAAATATCAAGTATGTTGACGGTGTAATCAAAATTACTCAAAGAAGTTCACCTATAGTAATTACTCCCGAAAGCAAAGAAAAAGAGTTTGACGGTCAAAAATTTGAAAATCTTAAATATTCTGCAAGTGAAATAGGTTTAGACGGACATACTCTTAACGTAACTCTTAAGGTTAAAAACCCCGCAAAGGAGAACGACCAAGATTTATTTTACGCAGGGTCATACAGTAACGAGGTAGATACTGCTGTAATAAAAAATGCAGAAGGCGTAGATGTTACCGACTGTTTTAATATTCAAAAAAATACAAGAACACTCAAAATACTTGCTGCTGAGCAAAAAATAAGTTTAACCAATACATGCGTAGACGCTACTGAAAACACGATATTCATTAAAAATGGAACAACTCTGTCAGCTTCTGATATGAAAAGGAAATTTACGGGTATTATGGGAGAATATACTTTTGCACCAACATGGGCATCAGGCAGTGACTCCATCGGAACATTACAAAGTGACGGAAAGTTTGTTGCAAGCAAATCAGGAGTTGGAGAAGCTAAAGTTACTGCAAAAGCTAAAGACTTAAACGGAGACGGCGTTGCAGATTACAAAGAAACAGTTAAAACATTTAAAATAGAAGTAACAGACAAACAGCCTTTTGAATTTATAGACAATATTGAAAACAACCAAGTATTTACCTATGACGGTCAACCCAAAAATCTCAGTGAAACTCCAACTGTAAGTGATGGTATTCCTGCAAACGACCTTGTAATAACATATTCGGGAACAGGCACCACAACTTACAACGACACAAATCCACCGACAAAATCGGGTACTTACAAAGCAGTGTATTCTATAGCTGACAGTAATCCCACATATACAGGCAGACGAACCTATTTGTTTACAATAAACAAAGCTAAGTTTGCAAAACCTTCGTATCAAAATGAAGAAAGCATAAATAAAACATATACGGGTTCAGTAATTACTCCGGATATAACAGGATTTAACGAAAGTTTCATGAATGTTCAAGGTACTGCTTCGGCAACTACAGCAAACGATTACCAAGTAAAATATTCTTTAAAAGACACAGCAAACTGTTCTTGGGACGACGATACCACAGGCGAAGTCGTAATTAATTGGAAAATTTTGAAAGCAGTTCCTGAATACACCTTACCAACTAACCTTTCGGGCGCTAGAGGCGATAAATTATCAACAGTTGAACTCCCAGCCGGCTGGAGCTGGAAATCACCCAACACAACAATGGACGATTTAGGAAATAAAAATTTTGAAATCGTATTTACTCCCGAAGACACCAATAACTACGAAACAGTTGAAAAAACCGTTTCGGTAAACGTCAGAGATGTCAGATTTATAAGAAAAGTAAAACTTAAATACAATACTTCAAAAGCACCTCTTTCTCCCGGAATAGCGTATGACGAATGGGTTAGACGTTTCCTTTCAACATGTTTACCTGTCAGCAACAACGGTGAAGGTTATCACTTAGACGGTGAATCAACTACCGTCACCAATCTTGTTTATTGGAATGGAACAAAATGGGTTTCGACGTCAAACGAATCTGAGCAATATATTAAAGATTCTCAAAAATACGCCTTACAAACAAATATATACACTGAAACCGGATATGACTTCGAGAAAAATAATCAAAAGTATAAAAACGTTGAAGTATGGCTTAACGGAGCCAAAAAAGCCGATGCAGAAATTGCAAACTACTCGGAAGAAAACGGATGCATTACGCTTTACATTCCGATAGAAATCAGTTATCCCAAAAAACCTCAGTTGAATGTAAACGATTCTTACATCTACAACGGCGAGCCCCAAACAGCATCTGTCGACGGATTCGATTACTCAACCATGAATATATCCGGAAACGTTCAGAAAGACGCAGGTAACTACTTGATATCCGTTACACCTAAAAGCAAATGGTCTGACGGAACAAATGACGCCGCTACCATTTACTGGATTATACAAAAAGCTCAGCCGACTTACGAGTTACCCGGAAAACTTATCGGCGTAGAAGGTACTACACTCGGAGAAGTACAATTACCTGAAGGTTTTTCTTGGGAAGACCCCGACGTAGTGCTGGTTAAAGGAATAGACAAATACGCAGTTGTGTTTACTCCGAGCGACGCTGACAACTATGAAACCGTAACAGGGATTTATGTTGAAGTCGAAACAAAAAGTGCTGAAGAAATAATGAACGAACTAGGTCTTGACAATTCTAACGACTATGCAGATTTCAACTTCCTCAGAACCGGAGACACATCTAATATTATGTATTTAATATCAGCCATGGCAATTTCGGCACCGGGAGCAATTGCGCTAATTAAAAAACGTAAAAATAAATAGGTAATTTTATAGAATTTATCAATTTAACAAGGGCCCGAGGATATTCTCGGGTTCTTTGTTTTGTGCAAACAAAAAGCCAGTTAAACTAATCAGTTATATTTTAATCGATTTTCGCAAACTGAATCTTAAAGATATTTAATCTTGTTATTTTGTTAAAAACAAGGCGTGTTTATTTGATATAATTGCTTCAAAAAATCTTAAATATTAATTGCAATTTTTATATTAATAAACGGTTGATATTTTAATAGGTTTGTATTATAATATAATCATAAATATAAAAAAGGAGTTTGAAAAAATGATTAAAAAATCAAAAAAATTTTTAGCTTTAGGCTTATCTCTAGCCACTTTAGTTCCGTCTGTAGGAAACTTTAGTGCTTTTGCGGCAGGCGGAGAAGAAGAAGTATGCAAACAGGTCAGTCAGGAGAATCCTGATGAAAAAGATCAGGAAAAGCCTACTGCTGAAAAAAAGCAAAAAAGGCCTACTGATGAATCTTCTAGATTTTTATCTTTGCGTAAACAAAACACTCCAGAAGAAAATCAACTGAAATTTATGCTCGCAGCTCTAACCGGTGTTCTTTTAAGAAACGTTGAAAAAAAGGCTATTTCGTTGAAAGAATTTTATAATGATATAGTTGCTTCAGACAATTTGACTTATGAATTTTTACATGGAGAGCTTAATCAAAATAATTTCGATGAGTTAATACATTCCTTGAATTCATATAAATGTAAACTATCAGAAAAGGATGCACTTTTGCTTTTGGGTAGTAGTAAAATGTTTAATTCGTTGCAAAAAAATCAAGAGAATAGATTAACATGTCTTGAACAATTGTTAAATGCTATTGGAGTACCATATGAAAAAATCAATAGTATATTAGAAGAATCAACAGAAATAGCACAATAATTTTGGGAAAGTATAGAGAAAAGCACTGATAAGTAAGTGTTACAAAGAACATCAAACTGATTATTTCATGTTTTTCAACTTGCATACCTTTGTTGATGAATAAAATTTTTTAAAGAATTTTGGCCGTTTTATTAAATGTTGCTGAAATTCTTTTTATAAATGAATAAATAAATTGTTGACATTCAAACAAATTAGTGTTACAATATAATTACAATATGGCAAGAATGAGTTTTAGAAAATGGTTAAAAAATCAAAAAAATTTTTAGCTTTAGGCTTATCTCTAGCCACTTTAGTTCCGTCTGTAGGAAACTTTAGTGCTTTTGCGGCAGGTGACGGAGAAAGTTCGCATACAGCAGCAGAATCTCAACCCGCAGAAACAAAATCTCAATCCTCAGCAGCAGAATCCCAACCTGCAGAAACAAAATCTCAATCCTCAACGACAGAATCCCAACCTGCAGAAACAAAATCTAAGTTTGAAGCAAAAAAAGCACTAACTTTTGACCAAAAGACAGGAATATTAACTGTATACTCAGAGGATGGTCTTAGATTTATTAGAGATAATCCCTCACGTTTCGAAAATGTCGAAAAAATTATATTAGGAGAAAACGTAAAATATATTCTTGACGGTGTTTTTAATAAGCTTTTAAAATTAAAAACAGTTGAAGGTAATAATGTAGAAGAGATCGAAGGGTACGCATTTAGCGGTTGTTTTCAATTGACAACTGTTGTACTACCTAACGCCACAAAATCATATTCTCATGCATTTTTTCATTGTGCTCAATTATCAACAGTTATATTATCAAAATTAACAGAAATTGGGGAAGGATTTTTTGAAGGTTGCACAAGCCTAAAAAACCTTGATATTCCCAAAGTAACAAACATTAAAGAAGGAGCATTTAAAGGATGTACTAATTTGGAAAGTGTAAACTTTGATAAAGATAAGTGCACTGTAGATGCTTCAGCTTTTGAAAATTCAAGTCTTACATTTGATAAGCAAAAAGGATTAACACCCAGAGCCGAAGAAAAACCTACGTTCAACGAAGAAACAGGAAAATTAGAAATAAATTCGTACATGCAACTTATTTACACTATAAACCACCAGGAACTATACAACATGGCTAAAGAAATTTATTTTGGTAAAAGTATAGAATTTATTCCTTCGAACGCTTTTAAAGGATGGAAATATCTAGAAAAAGTCAGCTCAGAAAGTATAAATTTTATTGGAGAATATGCTTTTCAAGGATGTATTAATTTAAAGGAAGTTATTAATTTAAGTACATCTATTATTGAAATCTCTTATGGACGTTATGCTTTCAGTGGTTGCATAAATCTCACTAAATTCGAAGGAAATATTGATGAATTTTATGTAGTAGCAATAGATGAATTTGCGTTTGAAGGTTGTCATAACCTGAAAGTTTTTCCTGAAATTTGGTCACATGCAGTAGTAAATCCCAATGCTTTTGATAACTCAAGTTTTATATTTATTGAAAATCGCTACTTAGTTCCTAGGTCAAACATGGAGATCGTAAAATCAGTAAAAGATGCCACAAAAGAAGAATCTAAAATCACTGTACCATTAGAAAAAGTCCAACTAGAATCAGAAGGAATGACTTATGACCCCAAAACAAATACTTTAAATATTCACTCGTATTATTATGGTGACCCAGCAATTGTAGTAGAAATAGTAAATCCTGAACCCAGATCGGAATTCAGTAACAGCGAAACCACTCGGTCTACAGCGGATGCTGCAGCAAAATATCAATCTCCAGAAGAAATAGAAGCTCTCCGTGAAAAATGGTTCAATATACTTACAAATAGTGAAAATCAGAGACCCAAAGCTATAACAGGTCTTTTGTATATTCCCCTGGCAAACTTAAATCTATACAATGGTGATAAAAAAGCAGAAGAAACGGCTACATATTTATTTAAGAAAATTTTCTCTGAAAAAGGGGGCATTGGGTCACTTAACCTTAAAGATTTAGAAGCACTTGCTGAATTATTAAATACAGCAAATTATGCACTAACAAAGATCGACGCAGATATGGTGGTTGACTACGCTTCCTTCGAGTAACAAAGTAAACAGTTTACAATTTTATAAAAAACTATTCGTAGATTGCCGGTAATATTATGGCTTTTCCTAAAATGAAAATATTGCCGGCTTTGCGTGTAGATTTTTGTAGTTAAATATAAAAATACAACTCAAAAATAACATACTACCTTTATAAAATTAAAATCCAAGCATAGCAAAATATTTACTTTAAAATCGAAGTAATTTAACAGGTAACTTAGTAAGGCTATAGCATTTATAACATATCTTAGAGAAACCTATGATTGAAATAATTGATTTTAAACATTTAAAATTTAGTTTAATTGAAATCGGTTTTTTATTACTTCGGTTTTATAATTTTTTATATTGACATAAAAATGAATTTTTGATAAAATGTAAATCGTTGATGAAGTGCCGGTGTGGCGGAATGGCAGACGCGACGGACTCAAAATCCGTTGTTGGCAACAACGTGTGGGTTCAAGTCCCACCACCGGTACCAATTTAGAAAAGTCGATTGCTTTGTAATCGGCTTTTTGTTGTGCGTAGAAAACTACGCGAAAGCCCGCGTGGTTCAGTAAAGCTTAAGCGGTGTAACAAATATAAGAGACAAAAATTTATTTTAAACCGGCAATCTGGAAACTGCTAAAGGAAAAAACAGTTTAATGATATTTCAGAGGTTTGTAAACATGAGATTTGCATATAGGAATCGAGAATTTTGGTGCAAAGGTTATTGTAGATATATCAGGAAAAAGCACAAAAACGATGAGGAATATATAAAAAACAAGATCGAGAAAGTGATCAATTAAGTTTATTTGATTCAAGAGACCCTTTTAAAGGGTAGCAAGTAACAAATGCATGGTTGTCAGGCCAATAAGGAAGCCACTTGTGGCTTGCCAGCAGTATTAGGGCTATGCCCGAAAAGGAAATACCACCCGCTATTCGGGTGGATCTTTATTGTATGTAGAAAGCCACGCGAAAGCCCACGTGGTCTGGTGGTAGCTTAAGAGGCGTGAAAGCGGAATAAAAACTACTTTTGGTGTATATTCAGAGAACTGCTAAAAGCCATATTAAATGGAGGATATTCAAATTAAATAACACATAAGTTCATTACATACGAAGTAGACCCCCCAATACCATAAAAATTATAAATAGTAGATATATTAGTAAATAAAAAAGATGAATGAGACAGCAGTTAACATTTATGAGCACAGACCCATTTATGGATAGCAAGTAATAATCTTTTCGCAAATGCCAAACAATATCGGCCTCCTTTAGAGGTGGCTACTAATACAGGGCTTTGGTCTTTAAAATTCTGGAGAATGTTTATTTTTAATAAAATCGTATTAAAAAATTTCAGGCACAGCTGTATGGTTTTGAAATTATAAAAATCTAATATATACGCGTTATTAGAAATACAATATGAGTTAAGTGAAATCTATTCAACAGCTATGCACTCACAAAAACAAAAAGAAAAGCTCAAAATGTACTCTCATTTTTATAAGTTATACAGCAATTAAAACAATAAAGTCCACTTTTAATTAAAATATTATTTTTTAACATTGCTATATGTATCTTATTTCAACAACACAATAGGAAACTGAAAAACTCACACCACATTTAAAATATGTATAATCTACTTTATTTCAAAAAATCAATAAATTTCAAATATCCATATACGTCTTAGTCAAAAAAACAAAGAACCTCCACTTTACAGGAGATTCTTTGTTTTAAAGGTTATTTACTTACATATTGTGATACACCTTGTTCGGAACGATAAGGCGGAATTGTTTCCTCTTCTTTAACATTGATTTCCCCTATTTTTTCACCTGAATTGCCTACTACATTGAGTGACAAATTTTGATCTGCAATTTGTCCCGGTTTGTACTTTTTATTCTCAGACATTTTGTACACCTCCTTATTAATCTATATACCCTATTGTTGTCCTAAATTTTTATATTATTCATAAAAAAATTTACAAAATAAGGAAATATACAAAATTTTATGAATCAAACAGAATTATACATAGAGATATTCATTATCTGAAAATAATTTGAATTCTTTCGTCAGGGGTATAATAATTAACAGTAAACTTTCGGTATGTAATGATACAATTACACATTTTGATTAATTTGAAATTTAATTTTTGCTTTGATTATTAATTTCAAAAAAATAAAAATTCACCCAAATAGTGGAGAGTGTTTAGGTTTCAGGCATATCTCCTGTACTACCAGAAAACCGCAAATGACTTTTTTGTTAGCCTGACAGCTACGTATTTATTACTTGCTACGCTAAAAAATCTTTTGGTCAAATAAAATTGATCTATTCACTTTATCTATCATGGCCTAACTAATTGCTTTAGTGTTTTTACCTGTAGTGTCTACATAATAACCTTCGTACTAAAATTTTTGGTTCCTATATGCAAATTTCACGTTTTTAAATCTATAAAATATCATTATTTTCCTTTTGCTATGTGACAAACAAAACATTCACTTTGGATGCCTTTCTTTTGATTTTTATTTAACAATTTACAAATCATTAATTTATTTTACATCCAAAGAAATTTTTGCCTCTGCTACACCGTTTAGGATACATCCGACTGCGAGGGTATCGTGTGGTTTTTGCGTACAAAAAATCAAATAAAATTTAGCATATTACTGCATTATTGCGTGTTGATTTCTATTAATTTACTCTTCTAGACTTATTTTTTAGTTTAATGCATTAGGATTTCGTTCAACAATTAAGCTATGTCCGTCCACGGTTATCGCGTAGTTTTTGCGAACAAAAAACCACGGACGCAAAACATGCTCCGAGGTTTTTATCAAACAAAATTTATTGCTGTATTTTACTTAACTATACTTTTTTAACGTACAGCTTATCTGTTTTATCATTATACTCAATAGAAACAGTTGTGTTTTTAAAGTTTTTAGCAGAATTTATATAATTTTTTAACGCCGATCTGAAATCATTCATTAATACATCAACGCCTCTGCCTCCTGAACTCTCTTTTTCAAACTTAGTGCAATAATGTTCCAACATAGCTTCTCCCAATTTGATGTCCATGTTGTGAGTTTTTTTGTAGTAAGAACTAATATCTTTAATTTTTCTGTTTATAATTTCCGAATAATCTTTTTTATTGAAATCTTTAAAGTGAATATGGCATCCCTTATACCTATTGTAAAGACTGCTTTCAAGTTGAGCAAGTTGTTCGGGAGTTTCATTCGACGTTGCAATTAATATCGAACCTGATGCGTTTATACCGTTGATTTGTCCCGTATCGCCAAAGTTTCTAAGCATTTCGTCAACACTGCATCCCATAATTTTTCCGTCTTCTGTTCTAAGGCTTCTTTTTTGCAGTACGCTGTCAAGATTTCTCATTTTGTCGACTTCATCTAAGCAATACAAAGTCGGTATACCTGTTTTAACTTGCCTCGTCAGCGGCGTGTCAACAGTTACCTTGGTTTTTCCGTTGTCTTTAATTACGGGCTTAGTCAACCTTGCCGCAACCGTTCCGGCTCCGTTACCTTTATCTTCTACAGCATCAGACATACGACCTGTGTAAGAAGTTAATCCCATTTCTTCCTCGATTATCTTCATGGTTGTTGATTTACCGGTAGCAGGCATTCCTGTCAAATATAAAAGCAGACCGCCTTCGAATTTTTTGCCCGCAGCTTTAGCCTGTACCACAGACTCAAAATAACCTCTCATAATGTTTATTATTGAATCAATGGCTTCATCTTGTCCAACCAATTCTGCGCGAAGCCTTTTTTCTACTCTCCCAAGAACGGTTTCATATACTTTTACGTCAATGCCCTTGCACTTAAATTTGTAAAAAAGATTTCTCAAACCATTGCTTGCAGAAGCGTAAAAATTTTTAAGATGTTCGCAAATATCACCGGCATATTTTACTACAAATATAGTAGCGACAATCGGCAAAAATGTTTTTGCCATTGAAGCTAATCCTTCGGTTGCTTTATTTCCTGCAATGGTTGCACCTCGAGCTACCTGATTCGGTCCATGGTCTCCTCTATCCAAACCATCATAATAATCCCATGTATTAAGAATAGCGCGAAGCCTGAGGGCCTCTTCTTGATCTTTTTTAGGTAGATTCAAAATATCCTTTCTAGTCATTTCTAGTACATCTTCAGGCTTAAAGGTTGCGTAAGTTGTAACCGAATTTCCACCAATCAAAAGACATAAAGCCGAAGCCATAGCCAATACTTTTTTGCCGCCTGAAGCTCCGCCGGCAACGGAGTCCAAATCAGCTTCTGTTAAGTTTTTATCAGTATGTGTATTTTCTAAGTTTTTTACGAATTCCAAAGTTCTTTCATCTAATTTTCCCTCTTGAATTTCTTTTTGTAATTCCAAAATGCATTCTACCATTTCAGGAGTAGAATTTAATCCCAACTTTTTTAGAGCATCGTTAAATTTTTCAACATCTTTTTCGTCAACTAAAACATCATCTGATTTCATATTTACAACCCCCACAATCTTTAAATTTTATTAATCACATACAAATTATAGATAGATTTGATAATTTTGTCAAATGTTTTATGTAAATAATATTTAATTTATAAAAATTACTATGAAAATATGAAATCAATAAACAATACATTGATAAACATCTCACAGCTAGGTTGAAAAAATCTTTAACGGCAAAACCTTGTACTGCCAAACACCTATAAATAACGCTAATACGATTTGTCATTTTCAAAAAAATTGTTACTTGCCAAACACAAGTGGATTCATTTTATTAAATATTAATTGTTATCATAACTTATCTTGTTTCAATCGATTATTATTTTTCAAAGTATTCCACAAAAGCTCGTGCATTTGTTTAAAAACTCAGCTAACAGTAAATTTTCATATCACTATACCGTTGCGTTTTAATTTTTATTATTGACTTACCTTTTAATTAGCGAGTTAAGCATTCGTTTACCGATTAAGCCACATTCAACCATCCGTACGCGACTGTCGTGTGGTTTTTGCGCACAAAAAAGCAGCTTAAATTCAGCTGCTTTCAATTGATTCATTAATTGCACCACGGATATTTTTTGCTCCTATAATTTCTATGTCATAGTTACTTATATTATTTATTGATTTATAGTTATAGTACGGTATTACACATCTTTTAAATCCAAGCCTTTGAGCTTCACGAATTCTCATTTCGCAGTTAGGAACGGCTCTTATTTCTCCTGCAAGACCTATCTCTCCGAAAGCAACAACATTGTCATCAACCGCCTTATCTTTAAGGCTCGACACCAACGCAACCGCTACCGCTAAATCTGCGGCGGGTTCATCAAGTTTTAAACCTCCGACAACGTTTATATAAGCGTCCATCGAGGAGAAAAAATATCCTGCACGTTTCTCAAGAACAGCTAAAATCAAAGACATTCGATTATAATCAAAACCCGTGGACATTCTTCTGGGGTTACCGAAACTTGTGGATGTAACCAGTCCTTGAACTTCTGTCAAAATAGGTCTCGACCCTTCCATAACGCACGCAACGCATATACCCGAAACGCCTTCGGGTTTGCCCGCAAGCATCATTGCAGAAGGATTTTCAACTTCCTGAAGTCCCTCGTTTTCCATTCTAAACACGCCTATTTCATTAGTAGAACCATGCCTGTTTTTTACAGCTCGCAAAATTCTGTACGAAGTTTGATTATCTCCTTCAAAATAAAACACAGCGTCAACCATATGTTCCAAAACTTTGGGGCCTGCAATTGCTCCGTCTTTGTTTACGTGCCCTATAACCATAACGGTTATATCAAGCGATTTTGAAAGCTTCAAAAATACATTTGCGCACTCTTTTACCTGAGAAATACTTCCTGGAAACGAATTTGAATTTTTATTATTCATTGTTTGAATCGAATCGATTATCACAATGTCAGGATGAGTAAATTCAATTTCCGCGGAAATTAAATTAATATCGGTTTCAGTCATTATAAACAAGTTTTCGTTATGAACACCTAAACGAGAAGCTCTCATTTTTATTTGTCGTTTGGATTCTTCTCCAGAGACATATAATATTTTAAGATTTTTATCCAAATAATTGCATATCTGGAGGAGCAACGTGGATTTTCCGATTCCGGGAGTGCCACCAAGCAGCGACAGCGAACCTTTTACTATTCCGCCTCCGAAAACACGGTCAAGTTCATTAAAACCCGTATGGTAACGAGTTTCTTCGTTTATGTCTATACTGTCCATTGAAACTTGGCTTACGTGAGAACTGTTAAACTTTAAAGTTACAGATTTACTTTTAGGAGTACTGTCACGCATTTCTTCAACCATGGTGTTCCCTTGTCCGCACGACGGACAAATGCCGTTCCATTTCGCTGACTCGTAACCGCATTCCGAACAAACATATACACTTTTTATTTTACTCATCTTTTTCTTCTCATTTCTTTTTTTTCGTTTTCATAAACAGCAATAAGTGCTTGCAAATTTTTTAAATATTCTTTATGCGTTTCAGAAGAATTTAATATATAATCCTTATGTCTAGTCAATCCAGAGCCCAATAGTGAATACAGATTGCCGATAAACTTACTTTTCTTTTTTCAAAACTTGAAGGATTTGAGCGAACGTACTTCATATGTTTATTAAAAGCTTTTATTCTTTTTTCAATAAAATCTATTTTTATTCCGCCTTATGGAATGCCACTAATTACTTCTTCTCTTATTTCCCCAATTTGGAAAACTTGAGCATTCATTTTTTTGCTGAAAAAGTTCACAAAACACATAATCCCCAAAATCAACATGATCGTTTTTTTCATTTTTTTACTTCCCTTTACGATAACAACAATTAAAAATTATATATTAACACTCAAATGTCATCAAGCATTATTTAAAAAATAATCGGTAATGCCGCAATACACACAAAAAGCCATTTGACTTTGGTATTCGTCCTTTACAAGCTTAGAAGCTTCTTCTTTGTTAGATAAGAATCCGCATTCCACCACAACTGACGGGATTTCGGATTTTTCAAGCAAAAATATTCTTTTATCGGCAGGTTTTATTTCACGAGTGTTATCAGGCTGAATCAAACCCACGACCGAGTTTTTTATACTTCCAGCCAATGTTTGACTTTTGGCGTCGTTTTTTGAATAAAATATTTGGGTACCGAAATATTTGGAATCAGGAAATTTATTCTGATGTATACTTACAAATATATTGTTACCTTCTGAATTGTCTTTTATTATTTTGGCTCTGTTGTGAAGATCTGAACGCTTCTTGTTTTTAAGCCCTTCAACATCATTGTCGTATATAGCTGTGTCTGTTTCTCTTGTCATTATAACCTTATACCCGGAAGCTTCCAGATAGTCCCTGAGTTTCAAAGTTATTGCCAAATTTATATCCTTTTCAACTACGCCGTCAACTCCGACGGCTCCCCCGTCTTCCCCGCCGTGACCTGCGTCAAGGATAATAGTCTTTCCGGATTCGCTACAATTACATTTTTCGGCAATTTTTCCGTAAGCTACTATCGCGAGAGTACAAAACGCCACTACGCTCAAAAAACATGTCAGGTATGTAACAATATTTTTTTTGAAATTTTTAAATATGTTTTTTATTTTCAATATATCCACTCCCCTGTACTAATCCTATGCAGTGTTTAAGATTTATAAAACCTAAAAATTTATTAACCAAAATATCCAAAAAAAATGTGTTTTTTGTTTGTAATTATATTTGAAAAAAGCTTTAAAAAAATTAAAATTATGATACAATGTGTTAATATGATTATAAAAGGGAGGTACAATGTAGATGAATTTTTCTCAAATTCAAAACGAAAAATACTTGCGAAGAAAAAAACTTAATTTGCCTTTTTATACCGTCACCGAAGAAGTGATGAACGCCATAACACACGGTTTAGGTGTGGTGTTTTCCGTAGTTGCCTACGTGCTGCTTTTGCAAAAATACGTACATAATTCAGCCAACATGCTCTGCATAACAATATACTGTGCGTCGCTGTTTATTCTTTATACCGTTTCGACCGTTTATCACGCTCTGAAAGTAGGTAAAACAAAGGCTTTATTTCGAAAATTCGACCACTGTTCCATATTCGTTTTAATAGCAGGAACATACACTCCGCTGTGCGTAATGTACATAAACGGACCTTTTTCAAAAGCCGTTTTAGCCGGAGTTTGGTTAGCGGCAATAGTTGGAATTGTACTCAATGCAATAGATGTAAACAAGTTTTCAAAAGTATCGCTGGCGTGTTACATAATAATGGGTTGGAGCGTTGTGTTTATCGCAAAGCCTGCCATTCAAAGCCTAACACAAAGTCAGCTCGTTTATTTACTCGTTGGAGGAATTTTTTATACAGTAGGCGCAGTTCTTTACGTAGTCGGTAAAAAAATGCGTTATATACATTCTGTATGGCACATGTTCGTTTTGGCAGGAAGCATTTTCCACTTTATGATACTTTGTTAATATTAAATTAGGAGAAAATTAAAATAAATGAAAAAATTCAACCGCATTAAAAAATTATCAAAAACAATTCTTGCTGTTATTACAGTAATAGGACTTCAAGCAACAAATACTTACGCAATGAAAAGAACACATGATTCTAAGCAAGACATTATTCCTAGTAAAGAAGAACACATCGAAACTCCATCTAAAAAACCGGCACCTAGCGACGAGGTTCCAAGCTCTCCTCTTATCCATAGCTCAGATAACATTCCCGGTTCTAACATTCCAACTCCAATAAAAGATACCATGTTTAGAACTAATCCACTTAATAGTTCAAATGATTCAGAATATGATCCCTTTTCCGAAAGTAATTCAGGAATGGAAAGCATGGGAAACAGTGGTACATATGATTCTTCCGATTCAAAAGATTGCTCAAAATCGGAAGGTAGCGATGCATCTAAAGACGATTCTTCTGATGAATCAGATGATAATTCCACTTCCGAAGGATTCTCAGAAATAGAAGAAAGCAATATAGAAGAAATTAACTCAAATCAGAGCTCTTCTTCAGGTGAACATTCATCTGATTCTTCTGACAGTTCAGACAGCGCTCCTTCACCTGAAACCGGTTTAGAAGCACACATGGGCGCATCTGGACATCATGCCAAAAATGATTCAGAAACGGGAAATAACAGTCTGAATCTGTCCTGTATATTTGATGAAAATTTATTTGACTCTTCCGAAAACCCAGATAGTGCTACTCACTCCGGAAGTACTTTAGAAACAGGAAACAGCAGTACACATGAATTTCCTTCGAATCCACCTTATATTTATCCATTTCCACTAGACTCTTCCAGCAGTTCAGACAGCGCTCCTTCACCTGAAACTAATTCAGAAGAAATCACAGAAGAAAGTGTAGACGAATCTGGATACTGTCCAGATTGTGACTCCGATTCCGAAAGTGATTCAGAAACAAGTGACAGCGCAACATTTAACCACGCTCAGACTCCTAGCTCTTCTCTTGCTGCCAGTTTTGAAGACGCTAATATCCTTACACCTGAAACACCAAAACCTCTTCATACTTCCCAAGATGATTCACAAAATGAAATGACGCAGAGCAGCGACATACCTGAACCTTCTGTCACTCCCTGCATTTATCCCGAAGACAAAGAAGGCGATGTCTCCATATCCGAATTTTCAACTCCGGACGATTCACAAGAGAAAATGACAGAGGGCGACGACGTACCCAAACTCGCTACCACACCCGGTATTAATCCCGAGGGGAAAAAAGACAGTGTTCCTAAAACTCCTAAAATTACTTCCACTTCACACGAAGGAAATATTTCGCCTATGTCGCTATCTGATTCGCATTCTTCTGAAAAAGATTCTATGGAAGATGACTCTTCAGACGAAAGTTTGAGAGAAGAGCGCAGTAAGTATTATGAATACGATGAATCAGAAGAAATTTCTAAACAAATACTTTATCAATATTTCTTTTATAAAGTTGCAAATTTCTCTTGCAAAGTTGAAGATTTCTCTCGCAAAGTCGCAAACTTCTTTAATAAAATTATAACTGAAAAAGATTTTGAACAATATTTTGAAATGAAATTTGATTATCATTATTGTGAAAAAATTAAATGTAGAAGATTACTCATAAAGCCCACTCGACTGTTTTTTGAAAAAAAACGAGAACTATTTGAAAAAAAGCAAGAGCTACTTAAGGAAAAACAACAACTACTTGAAGAAAACTTAGAATTACTCAAAGAATACCCAGAATTACTCGAAGAACATTCGAAACTACTTAAAGAACATTCAAAACTAAAAGAACTAGAACTAAGACTAGAGTTAACACCACTAACACTCGAAAAAGAAATTCTACAACAAGTTTTAAGCAAAAAAAAATCAGAAATATTCGATAAGTTTGAAATTAAAGATTCAAAAATCACAAATATGCTTAATGTGTTTGACTTATTTGACTTAATAGTAATAGGCTCTACAATCGAAACAGACCAACACCCTCTGTTAAATCCCTACGAATGGAGAGTAGAAATTTCAAAAGACTTAACACAAAACATATACGTAAACGAAAAATTTTTACATCGAAATTATCTTGATAATTATGATGGCATAAACACAATCGTATCTTATGCTCTAAATTTTAAAGACTATTTTGAAGTGATTTTTGATTATCGTTATTATTATGACGTAATTGAGTGTAAAAGGTTACTCATAAGGCCTACTGATTTATTTCCTGGCCTTGAAAAAGGAAATCCAATACTCAAAAAAGAGGATCTACAGCAATTTTTAAACGAAAAAAAATCAGAAATATTCAACATACTTGGAATTAAAGATTCAAGAATCACAAATATGCTTAATTTGTTTGACTTGATAGTAATAGACTCAAGAATAAAAACAGACAAACGTCCTATGATGAATCCCCATAAATGGAGAGTAAAAATTTCAAAAAATTTAACACAAGATATATATATAAAAAAAGAATTTTTACGTCGAAATTATCTTAATACTTATGATAATATAAACATGGTTGTAGCTTATGCTATTTATTAAAGCTGAAACAGTTAGTGAAAAAAATAAATAAAACTCTCATCTCCACCCTTTGAATATCGCAGGAAACCAACCAAACTTTTTCCTACGGCGACATTCGGGGTGGTATCTTACTAATATGGTGTCTTCCCCTATTACCTCTATGTTTTCCCACCTTATTATTATATCGTCTTCTCTTCCGAAAATGCCGAAACACTTTAGTCTTCCGTAAACGACTATTGCAACCAGTTTGGCACATTTCATATCAACCTCAACATCGTTTACACATCCTATTCTGCAACCGTCTTTAACGCTTATAACCTCTTTGTTTTTCATATCAACAATTCTGCAAATCATAGTTATCTCTCCTGACTAAATATTTGACTTAAAGTTATATTTCTTTATAATAATGATAGTTATTTTTTACGGAGGTCGTTAAAATATATGGAAGCTTCGGAAATTAAACGCTACAACCCTAAAAGCGATTTTGGCCTTACAAAAAAAGAAGTTAAAAGTCGTATAAAAGAAGGGCTTGTAAATGTTGATAAGTCAATTTCAAGCAAATCCACTTCCGACATCATAAAAGACAATCTTATTACTTTATTTAATTTTATAAATATAGTTTTAGCGGTTGCGGTTTTATGTGTGGGCTCTTACCGAAATCTTATGTTTATGGGCGTTGTAATATGCAACTGCGTGATAGGAATATTCCAGGAAATTCGTGCAAAAAAAACCGTGGACAGGCTTAACCTTATATCTTCAAACAGTGCCAAAGTCATCCGTGAGGGAAAAAAAGGCAAAACAAAAGTCGAAAAAATAGTCCTCGATGATATTATTTTCTTTGAAAGCGGAAATCAAATAACGGCAGATTCCGTAATACTCGAGGGTACCTGCGAAGTCAATGAATCACTTCTTACGGGCGAACCTGATTTAATCTTAAAAAAGCCGGGAGACATGCTTCTTTCGGGAAGTTACCTCGTCGGCGGGAAGTGCACAGCAAAAGTCGAACACGTGGGAAAAGATAATTACGCGTCAAAACTTTTGAAAGGCTCAAAATATATCAAAAAAACCAAGTCGGAAATAATGACTACTCTTAATAAAATAATAAAAATAATTTCAATTGCAATAATTCCGATGGGTGCTCTTCTTTTTTACAGACAATTTACAACTTCCGGCTATGATTTAACCTGTGCAATCGTAAACACAACGGCAGCACTTACGGGAATGATACCTGAAGGACTTGTTTTGCTTACAAGTTCCGTTCTTGCAGTCGGAGTTTTCAGGCTTGCGAAACATAAAGTTCTTGTCCAAGACATCTACTGTATAGAAACTCTTGCAAGAGTTGACACAATGTGTCTCGACAAAACAGGAACCATAACAGAAGGCACTTTTGATGTTGAAAAAGTTATACCTCAAAACGGATTTTCGGAAAAAGATGTAAAAAAAGCTTTGACTATGCTGACAAGTGCTCTTAACGACAACAACGAAACTTTTAAAGCTGTGAAAAGAATATATCCTCCCGACAAATCAATAAAATCCATAAAACAAGTTATTCCTTTTTCTTCGGAAAGAAAGTGGTCGGGAGCAGAATTTGAAGTCGAGGGTTCATTTCTTTTGGGTGCCGCTGAATTTATTTTTCCGCACGAACTCGGAAAAGCAGGAGAACAACTGAAAATTTATTCGGAAAATTACCGTGTTCTGGTTTTAGCTCATTCGGGATATTCTTTCGAAGACGGAAAAGTACCGAAAGGCACGCAGCTTATGGCTCTGGTTCTTATAAAAGACAGAATAAGATTCAATGCCGAAAAAACCCTTAATTTTTTTAAAAAACAAGGCGTAGATATAAAAGTAATCTCGGGAGACAATCCCGTAACAGTTTCAAAAACAGCCGAAAGAGTAAATTTGAAAAATGCCGAATCTTTCATAGACGCAACAACCTTGAAAACAGACGAAGAAGTAAAAAATGCCGCAACAAAATACACCGTTTTCGGGCGGGTTACTCCGAATCAAAAACAGCTTATAATAAAATCTCTTAAAGAAAATCATCACACGGTCGCAATGGTGGGCGACGGCGTAAACGACGTTCTTGCCATGAAAGAAGCCGATTGCAGCGTTGCAATGGCAGGCGGAAGTGATATCGCAAGAAACGTTTCTCATTTGGTTCTTCTTAACTCCGACTTTGCTTCCATGCCTAAAGCCGTTGCCGAAGGACGAAAAGCAATCAATAATATTCAGCGTTCGGCTTCACTGTTTTTAACCAAAACAATATATTCTTTTTTGCTTGCAATACTTTTCTTTATGATTCCGGCACCATACCCGTTCATTCCTATTCAAATGACGCTGATAAGTGCGGTAACTATCGGAATCCCTTCTTTTGTGCTTGCTCTTGAGCCCAACCGCGAAAAAATAAAAGGTAATCTCTTTACAAATATTGTAAGTAAGTCTCTCCCCGCCGCTCTTACGGTTATATGTTCGCTTATGGCCTGCGTTGGAATATATCTTTTCTTTGACATACCGACTGAAAGATATTCCGCTTTGACCGTTATTTCGACAGGAGTAATTGGAATAATGCTTATTTATAACATATCAATTCCTTTTAACAACTTGAGAAAAACACTGTTTTACAGCGTAATTTTACTTCTTTTTGCGGGAATTTTATGTTTTAGCTCTCTTCTCCAAATCGAGCCGCTTAACTATATAAATATTTTGATTTTAATTCCTCTTATTATGGCTTCGAAGATAGTTTATAACGGTATATCAAAAATAAATTTAGAAAAATATATAAAAAAATCACAATAACGACATTTACTCCTTGACTTAAAGATAATTAATGCATATCATGAAGTTTAGTCAAAAATTTCGAAAGGAGATTAAGTTATGAATGAAAAAAACAGAAATTCAATAGGATTGTTTTGGGGTATTATTGCTTCGCTTATCACGTTGATGTCTTTGGCAATAGCGATGTTTGTAATTGTAGACAAAAGAAAAAAACGAGAAGAAAAAGAACTCGAAGATTACCTTGAAACAAGCATAAATTAAAAAATTAACGCCTTCACTGTAAAAAGTGAAGGCTTTTTTGTTTTATATATCTTGATTTAATAGTAAACCAACACTAATTTTTATATAATTTAAAAAAATTAAAATATAATATTGACTCACCACAAAATTAATGGTATAATAATTATATATTA
Source organism: uncultured Oscillospiraceae bacterium (assembly GCA_902495835.1). Classification (GTDB taxonomy): domain Bacteria; phylum Bacillota; class Clostridia; order Oscillospirales; family Acutalibacteraceae; genus UMGS1491. Next base: position 20,027 of record CABUYS010000012.1, read on the forward strand.
AAGTTAAATGGAGGAAAAAATATGAAAAAAGGTATATCTAAATTTTTATCAATAGTTTTAAGCACTGCTATGGTGTCCCCTATGGTTGGTATGAATTCCACTAAAGCACTGAATCCCCCTGTAGATGTAAATTCACCACGTTACGAATCGGCAATAACTGAATGGTGTGGCATTTGTCGAGACTATATAGACGATGAGGCTCAGAAATTTTTCGAAAACGAGGTGGGATCAGAATTAAAATCATCATGTAGTTCAGAGGAACGTATTAGGAATTTAAAGCAGTCACTTGCACATGGGTACATACCTGATTTTTATAGAGTTCGAAAAGAGGTTATTACTAGCGTAAGTAAGTTTTTAGAAAAACGTTCGGGTAAAAATTTACAATATTATAGTTTTAATTGTGTCATTGTTAGAAGTATGATGAAATATATGAAAGCACAGGGTATAAGACGTGCCAATTTGGAATTTCTTAATTGTTTTGGTTATGCCTTAAAGAATACTACTCTTTTGGATGTTGACAAAGAAGAGCTTACAAATTTGGGAGATGCTATTGAAAGTGTAAATTTGATAATAAAAACTCTTGGGAAATACTGGGATGTTATAGAGGACACAGATAAAGAAATTTGTCACGATGCTATAGCTAACATTATAATTAAAATGAGTTCTGGTTTAACAAAAGATGACGTTGAACATATATCTTCAATAAGTAATTATATATCTAAGGACCGTAAATTACCGTTTTCTTATAGACACTCAATCCTTTTTGGATGCTCAATAATGTAAAAGTTTATCTGTAAAAAAGCTATTTAAAACAACCGAAGAATAGCAATAAATATTCCCTCAGCTAAGCTGAGGGAATTGTTTTTGTTA
>CABUYS010000013.1 GCA_902495835.1 uncultured Oscillospiraceae bacterium
ATTTTCAAGGTCCCTCGCGCTCTTTTCTTTCCTTCTCTCTCGAGCGCTTTTTTATATTACCATAATTCCTTCTCCCATGTCAACACTTTTTTTAAAAAATTTTCAGCTTTGACGTTTTTTATAATTTTTAAAAAAATGAATCGTTAAAACGATTCATTTTCACACCAAAATCTCGGATATACAGCTTATTATTTCATTTAAGCCCATTTTGCTGCCTCCCGTAGCAACTTTTTTATTTCCTCCTCCTTTTCCGTTGATTTTTTGCATTATTTTATTCAGTAATTCGTTTGCACTGCATTTTTCCACGCAAGAATCCGGTACAGATACTATTATTTGTTTTTTGTCTTCACCCGCTATGCAAATAACCGCTCCATTGATTTTATCAGAAATCTTAACAACTTCGTTTAAAAGCTTTTTGTCCGTCTGGGGAACAACAAGATAACCTATTTTGATACCCATTGAATTATTCAAATATACTACATCGGTATCTTTAATTGATAAAGAACCGGACTTTTGATTTTGAGAATCTTTTTTGGAAAGTTCAGTTTTTAATTTTTCACAGACATTTTCAGTCTTTACTTTAAGCATTTTTGCAATATCGTTTACGATTTGTACTTTGCTGTGCACGTATTCGAGTGCTTCTTGACCTGTAACGGCTGTAATTCTCTTCATGCCTTTTCCTATACCTTCTACGGAAACAATCGAAAACAGGCCTATATTTCCCGTTCTTGCGATATGAGTACCTCCGCAAAGTTCGCTTGAAACTTCTCCGTAAGTCACAACTCTTACGTTTTCTCCGTATTTGTTTTCGAAAAGAGCAATAGAACCGTCTTTAATAGCGTCGGCAAGTTTTTTTATTTCAACTTTTCTTTCTATATTCTCTCTTATATAAGTATTAACTGACTTTTCTATTTTAAATATTTCTTCATCACTTATGGGCATATCGTAATTGAAGTCAAAACGTAGCTTTTTATCGTCTACTTTAGAACCTGACTGATGAATGTTTTTGCCGTAAATTCCCCTTAAAGCGCTTTGAAGCAAATGAACGCCTGTATGGTTGCATGCGGTGTTTTTACGCTTTTCTTCGTTAATTTGAGCTGTAACAACATCATTTTTTGAAAGCGTTCCCGATTCAACGACACCGAAATGAACAAATACTCCCGAAGAAGTTTTTTTAACGTCGTTTACGGAGAATTTACAATTATTATTTATCAATAAACCTGTATCTGCACATTGTCCTCCCGATTCGGCGTAGAAACAAGATTTATTTAAAACAACCGCGGCATTTTCGCCGACATTGGCATTTGAGCATTCTTTGTCGCCGACAACTATCTTTAAAATTTCAGATTCACACTGAGTTTGTTCGTATCCGACAAATTCTGTTTCGGTTACATCGCCAAGCAGTTTTAAAATCAAGTCTGTGTTTCCTGATTTATTCGAGCAAGACATATTTTTTGATTTTTCTTTATGTTCGGCAATTTTAGTTTCAAAACCTTGTTTGTCTACGCTCATATTATTTTCTTCGGCGTAAGTAAGAATAATATCAAACGGCAATCCGTATGTCGTCACAAGTTCAAAAGCTTCTTGAGCGTCAATATTTTTTGAAGAATTTTTTAAATCTTCCAGTCTTTCGATTCCTTTTTCAAGAACTTTTTTAAACTGAGCATGTTCTTTTTCGAATTCTTTTATTATATATTCTTTGTTGGCTTCAAATTTTGAAAAAATATTACTGTAATTATCAATTATAAATTCAACAATCTCAGAAAAATTAAAGTCTCCGATTCCGTTTTTTGCGGTAATCATCATACATCTTCTGATTAATTTTCTGGGTATATAGCCTCTTCCTTCGTTTGAAGGAGAAACTTTTTCGGACAATATAAGAGAAGCTGTTCTTAAATGGTCAGTCATTATAAGAATGTCTCTCGGTGAAATATTTGCAGTTTCGGGAATTTTGCTTTCTATCATCTTCTTTATGGGATTTAAAAGGTCGGTATCATAAACCGTGGAGCATCCGTTGAGAACCATTGAAAGTCTTTCCAAACCCGCTCCCGTATCAATACTTGTAAAGCTAAGTTTGCTAAATGAACCGTCTGCGTTTTTGTTTAACTGCATAAACACTCCCGCATTCCATATTTCTATGTAGCGTTTTTGAGTGTCGAATTCACCGCCCAGAACATATTGTTTACCTTCGCCTGTATCGTAGAAAATTTCGGTACAAGGACCACATGGGCCTGTTTCTGCGGTAGGCCCCCAAAAATTGTCTTCTTTAGGACATTTGATTATACGCTCTTCCGGCATACCTACTTTTTTCCAATATTCATAAGCTTCGCTGTCCCAAGGTAGTCCCATTTCTTCGTCTCCCGAAAAAACCGTAACGTAAAGCTTTTCTTTCGGTATTCCCAAACAATCGGTCAAAAATTCAAAAGCAAGCGGTATTGCTTTCTCTTTAAAGTAATCGTTTATAGACCAACTTCCGAGCATTTGAAAACTCGTCAAGTGATGCTTGTCCCCTATGGAGTCTATATCAATGGTTCTGATACAAGACTGCACGTCGCAAAGGCGAGGATAAGGCGGTTTTTCCACTCCCGTAAAATAATTTTTCAGCGGTGCCATTCCTGAATTTATAAACAACAAAGTAGGATCATTTTTGGGAATTATCGATGAGTTTTCGATTTCCATATGGTCTTTCTTTTTAAAGAAATCTAAAAACTTATTTTTTATTTCCACAGATGATATTTTTTTCATTTTATTCTTCTCCTTATAAAGCAATTATCTATTAATTATAAAAATTAACATTCAATAAATCAAGTTGATAAAATTTTTCACTTAAATAAACATCCGCTTGCATAGCAGGTGATATTTCAGTTTTGGGGATATTTCTAATACTGTTAGCAAATCGCAAGTGGATTTTTTATAACTTGAAAAACATAAATTTACCGCTTACTATCTTTAAAAAGTCTCTTTGAAAAAATACACTTAACTATTTACTTTCTATCTTGTTTTAAAACAGCATCTACATAATATTTTTGTGTCAAAATTTTCGATTCTCGTATACAAATTTAATGTTTTTAAATCTTTTAAATATTATTAAATCGATTTCCTCTTTAAATAATCCCCCATATGATTATCTTCGTGTGTATACTAAGCACCAAATCGGGACATATTTTTATTTATATTATCTCCACTTAAATAACTTTTTGTGATTTTACTTATTTTCGCTTTTTTAATTTACTCACTAAATTATTTTCTCTTACATATCAGTTGCTCATAACATGCTATTTTTAATCTGCTGTGATTACTTTTAGTGTATTAAATTCGCTTAAAATATATTAAGCTCCCATCCTAGAGTGATTTTTCGCATATAATAAACATCCACCTACATAGCGGGTGGTATTTCTTTTTCGGGCATAGTCCTAATACTACTAGCAAGTAACAAGTGACTTCTTCGCCATCCCGACATCCATGCATTTGTCATTTGCTACCATTTAAAAGGGTCTCATGGATCAAATAAACTTCATTGATTGCTTCCTCTATCTAATTTTTTACGTATCCCTTTATTGCTTTCGTGTTTTTTCTTGCCGTGTCCACATAATAACCTTTGCACCAAATTTATCAATTCCTATATGCAAATTTCCTGTTTACAAACCCCTGAAATATCATCAAACTGCTTTTTCCTTTTAAATATCCCATAAACCCCGATATACTCATCTTTGGAGGTATACTTATTAGTAAATGTATGTGACCCAGGCATATTTCTCCTTCTATTATCTCTATCCCTTTCCATTAGCATAATGTTCTTATGATTTCTCTTACTTCACATCTCTTATCTGTATAAAACACTTTCCTTCTGTATTTTGGTGCAAATACTATATGATATTTACGATTCCATTTCGCGTGTGCTAAACTGTTCACTGGGTTATTTTCTTAATTCCTCCTAATGTGCTTTCTTTCTAAGCTGTCAGGCTTAATTCTTAGTTTAGCACATTAGGCTTTTTTGTTCACCGCTTAAGCTTTACTGAACCACGCAGGCTTTCGTGTAGTTTTCTACATATAAAAACTCCCTTACAAAATCTTGTAAGAGAGAATCTTTTGTAAAACCGGTTATTTGTTAGCTATACTGTTGTTTCGCCGCCGCAACAACTTTTCGAACATCCGCAAGAAGAATCATCCAAAGTGCGTGGTGTGAAAAATTCTTCTGTCGGGAACTCTATTCTGCTGAAAAGGTCGCACGGATTATCCGTTGAAGTTACGCACTCTTTTTTAGGTATGCAGAAATCATATGCAGGAATACGCATTTGAACATTTCGTTCTATTTGCACGATTGTAAACAATCCCAAGGTTACAGCCACGGTTTTATTTACATTGCTGCTGCGTACAAATTCTCCTCCGAATTTGCGGCATATACATTCAGGGACTCTGCACTGTGGCTGATGGCAGCATTCTCTCGGATCGCAAAGTTTAGCCGAAAGAGCTACGGGGTCTGCAACTTGAACGGTAGCTTTGGGTAAATTTCTCGATGCTATGCTTTGTATATCCGAGTCATTTGCAACGTAGTCGGAAGTAAATATCCTGACGTTTCCTTCGCTGCCGTACAAAACAACTTTTTTATTGAACACACAAAGTCCTGAAACAGTTGCCGGCATGACGCTCGGAGCAATAAAAGCTTCCAATTCTACTTCAAAAAAGAACGTCATATCAACCGAATAGTACCCTTTTCTGAAAGGTATTGCTTCCAAATCGATATAAGTCGTGATAACGCTTACATTTTTTACTCTTACACCTGTAGCCTGGTCAATTACATGTTGAGCGGATTCACTGAAATTAACTCTTAAATTTTCTAAACAATCTTTATCTGCACAAGAATCATATACTCTGTATGCATCAATACAAACCGATTCTTTAAACTGACTGTCTTGGCATGAGAACGTTGAAAAATTCTCTGTCATATAAAACTCCCCCCATAAATATTAACGGGTGTTAAACATGTTAAAACAATTATATATTTAAAGGTCACAATGTTAACTGTCCCGAAATTGAAATTCTTATTTTCAATAATATATTATGGAGGTTTTTTTATTTATGTTACTTGTGTTTGATTACTTCTATAATTTTTCCAGATGAGCAAAATTAGCCATTAATTTTTTTATGCCTTCGGTTTCAAAAGAAATTTCAAGCATGGCATCACCTGACATCGGCGTAACGTTTAAAACGGTTCCTTTTCCGAATTTTTTGTGATTTACAACATCTCCGACGGCAAAAGACACTTTTGACGATGCCTTCGAACCACCTGCAACCTGTCCGAAATTATGAGCTGCCAAAACAGACCTTGCACGAAGCTCTTGAGCAGAACGAGGACATGTTTCGCCTTTTCCTAAAGTTTTCCAGTCTTTGGATTTGGTTTTTTCCAAGAGTTCAACGGGTATTTCTTCCAAAAATCTGGAAGGTTTATTGTGCGAAGTGCTTCCGAACAACATACGGCTGTCGGAGTTGAGTATATAAAGATTTTTTCTCGAACGTGTAATTCCTACATACGCCAGTCTGCGTTCTTCTTCGATATCGTCATTATTTATGGAAGATTTCATACCGGGGAATATTCCTTCTTCGAATCCCGGCAAAAACACCGTCGGGAATTCAAGACCTTTTGCAGAGTGAAGCGTCATCATGGAAACGGCGTCGGAATTTTCATCGTAATTATCTATGTCGGACATAAGAGAAACTTCTTCCAAAAATCCCGAAAGAGTGGCGTCTTTTCCTGCTTCTTCTTCATATTTAACGATATTACTGAGTAATTCTTTTACGTTTTCTATTCTGGATTCAGCACTGTCCTTATCTGTTTTCAAATACGATATATAGTCCGTTTTATCGAGAATCATCTGGTAAAGCTCGCTGATTGAAGTATCAGGAGATTTCGAAGCTTCAATAAAGCTGTCCATAAGTTCCGCAAAACCGTGGAGTTTCAGAGAAACTCTTTGCAACCCTTCATAAGATTCACAATTTCTTATTACTTCAAGCAAACTTATCTTTTCCTGTTCGGCAAGTTCAGAAGCTTGAGATATTGTTCTCTCGCCTATAGATCTGCGGGGCTGATTTATTATCCTTTTAAGTCTGATTTCATCTTGAGGATTATTTATAACGCTCAAATACGCCAGCATATCACGCACTTCTTTACGTTCGTAAAAACGCACTCCGCCGAGCATTCTATAGAGTATTCCCGATTTTACAAACACTTTTTCAATAACGTTGGACTGAGAGTTCATACGATAAAGAATTGCAAAATCAGAATATTTTGCTCCTTTTGCAACCGCGTCCTGTATGGCTTCGGAAATATAATTTGCTTCATCGTGTTCGCTGTAAGCCGTGTGAACCTTTATTTTACTGCCGGCTTCATTTTCCGTCCACAAAGTTTTTCCTTTGCGGTTGGTGTTGTTTTTAATTACAGCATTAGCTGCGTCAAGAATATTTTTTGTAGATCTGTAGTTTTGTTCCAACCTTATAACCTGAGCACCGGGGAAATTTTTTTCGAAATTCCTTATGTTTTCAATGGTTGCTCCGCGGAATTTATAAATACTTTGGTCGTCGTCTCCCACAACGCATAAATTTTTGTATTTTGAAGCCAAAGTTCTAATGAGAATATATTGTGCATAGTTGGTATCCTGATACTCGTCTACCAAAATGTATTTAAATTTATCATGATACTTTTCAAGAACATCGGGACAAGTTTGAAACAACTTTATTGTATTTACAATCAAATCATCAAAATCCATAGCATCGGATTCCATAAGCTTTTTCTGGTAAAGTTCATAGATTTCCGCTACGCCTGAAAGTCTGAAATCACTTCCGGATTTTTGCTTATATTCATCACAATCGATTAAGCTATCTTTAGCTCTGGAAATTTCGTACTTAATGGTTTTATAAGACAACAATTTATCGTCAAGCTTAAGATTTTTTTCGCATTCTTTTATTAATTTCTTGGTATCTTCATCGTCGTACACCACAAAATGATTTGTGTATCCGATTCTGTCTGCATATTGCCTTAAAATTCTTGCACACATCGAGTGGAATGTTGAAGCCCAAACCTGTTTGCCGTCTTCGCCCAAAGAATCAAAAAGTCTGGTTTTGAGTTCTTGTGCGGCCTTATTTGTAAACGTTATTGCCAATATGTTCCAAGGAAATATTTTACTTCCTCGAATTATATCTTTTACTTTTTCCGCTCCTTCGCCCGAATCATACAATTCTTGCATAAGGTTAACAGTCTCTTCCGAGACTCCTTCGGGGATATCGGGATTTGTATACGCGTCTCCGTAGTTTACCATATTAACAATACGATTAATTATTGCAGTGGTTTTTCCGCTTCCCGCTCCCGCCAATATTACAATCGGCCCGTTAACGCTGAAAACCGCCTTTTGTTGATTACTGTTCATACTTGAAAAACTGCGTTCCAACAACTTTTTACGCAGTTCTTTGAATTTTATTTCTAATTTTTTATCCAATTTCTGCACCGCCATGTCCAGAGCATAAAACATATAATTCATTCTAAATTAATCTTTTTACTCTTTATATTTTATTTTCTATTTTACACCTTTTTTAACCAAAAATCAACGGTTACAATTGTCACTAAAACAGCTCTCGAATCAATATTTTTGGGCATAGATGTCTAGATTATTTTGTTGATAAATTAAAAATATACCCAATTGAGAGTAGATCAATAATAAAGTTTGTTTGGAGTTAATTTAAAATAAAATGTTAAACAATTATAGTATTGGCATAATTTTCGTTTTGAATTATAGCTATATAAAACAATTTTTGTAAGGAGTGATTTAATTTATGCCTGGAATAATAAACACAACACCAACAGATTTATGTAAAGCAATAATAGGATACGTCTTGGCAAGCTTTTTACCACCCGGAACCGGTGCAATCAAAACCAAATTGACTGATTTTATTTTTAACATATGTAAAGAGCATATTGATAGTCCCAAAACATACTTCGAGAATTTAAGTTATGAAGAGCAGAATTTTATAAGCCAACATGTAATTAGCCTTAAAAAAACATTTCAAAAATTAACAAAAGAAATTAAGGTATTGGGTTATTTTAAAATAACAATTATGGATAAAAAAGTAGCAGATGAATGGATAAAATTTTTTGATAACTTTAAAACACATACCTATTAAACAGCCATCTACAAACATACTCAAAATAAATACTAAAGCTGAATCCGTTTAATGGTTCGGCTTTTTCTTTTTTTAGATACTTATTTTTCAAAAATTATTTAATAAAGCATGTAAAAAATTTAAATTTCGATACCTCAAAATCACTATTACTTGAAATTATATACATAATAAACACCCCAGCTAAGCCGGGGGTATTTCTTTAACGGGCGAAGCCATGTTTTAGTAGCCGCCTCTGAAGGAGACTGATACGGTCCGATACTTGCGAAAAATTCGTTGATTACTATTCATAAATAGGTTTATATTCTTAAAAATATTAACTGTTATCTCAATTCATTTTCTAAATATATCTCCTATTTCTAATCTTTATGGTATTTGCAGTTTTACCTTGTATGTAATGAACTTATCTGTTATTCACTTTGGATGTCCTCCTTTTAATGTACCCTTTAAGAGTTTTCAGATCTCTAATCTACTTTACATTAAAAAGAATTTTTATTCTGTCCTTACACCTCTTAAGCTACTACTGAACCACGCCGGCTTTCGCGTGGTTTTCTATATAAAAAATGTTAACTGTTATCTCAATTCATCTTCTTTATTTTCTAAATATAGCTCCTATTTTTAATATTTTATATTCATAAAGCATTTTGCCACAAATACTATACGGTATTCGTGGTTTAACTTTTTATATGATAAATTTATGTCATTCATTTTGAATGTCCTCCTTTTGATATTTTTTTTAGCAGTTTCCAGACCGCTATTATATTCTACATCAAAAGGAGTTTTTAGGCCCTTCTTACATCGCTTACGCTATAACTTAACCGCGCGGGCTTTTGCGTGGTTTTCTACGTAAAAAGCCACCGATTTTATCGGTGAACTTCTTTTTTTAAATATTAACTTTCAGAGATTTCTTTTACTTCATTGATTTTAAATATTTTCGGAATTACACTTTCAGTATCTGAATCTAAAGAAACCTTTACTTTGGATTCGATAGTAATGCCTCCGACAACCGTACCGTTTCCTTCAGGCGTAGAAACACGCGAACCGACAGAAGGCATTTTATTTAAAATATCACGATAAACATCTTCTTCGTATTTAAGACAACACATAAGCCTTCCGCACGTACCCGAAAGCTTAGTCGGATTAAGCGACATTCCTTGGTCTTTTGCCATTTTTATGGTAACAGGCTGAAAGTCTTCCAAAAAAGTAGTGCAGCAAAGCGGTTTACCGCAAAAACCCAGTCCTCCCAGAATTTTAGCTTCATCACGTATTCCCACTTGTCTAAGCTCTATTCTCATTCTAAACACATGTGCAAGGTCTCTGACGAGGTTTCTGAAATCGACTCTAGATTCCGAAACAAAATAAAAAATAACTTTCCTGCGGTCAAACATATACTCTACATCAATCAGTTTCATATTGAGTTTGTGTTCGGCTATTTTTTTCTTGCATATTATTTCGGCTTCTTTTTCTTCTTCTTTTTTAGATTCAAGCGACTTTAAATCTTGAGAATTTGCTTTTCTGATTATTTTGTCACTTATCGGTGCCTGCAAATCATATTGAAAATCCGTGCACACTACCATAACTTTTCCGCATTCCACACCGCGTTTGGTTTCTGCAATTACCAAATCTCCGCGTTTAATATCATCTTTTTTGGAATATAAAAAGTAATGAATTTTTCCTATATCTCTAAATCTTACTCCCAAAACTTTTTGCATAAATATCTCCCTTAAATTCGCAGGCATGCACAAAAATAACATACAAGCAAATTAAAATTTATATTCTTGTCCGCAAGCTGCGGTAAACGTTTAATTTCTTCCAGATTATCTATAAATTTTTTTATGTCAAATGAATCAAAACTGCCGTTTGAATACATTTTTAAGAGTTCTGAAATCGTATCTTGAATTATATTCTTTAGTAATTTTCTGTCGTTCGGAATTTTTGAAGCGTGAGTCAGTATTCCGCAGACGTCCCTCTCGGAAGCGGATTGAGCCAATTTTTTTGCAATACCTAAAGATTTTGAATCTTCTTCCGAGTTTAAATCTTTACACAGCCCAAAAATTTGCGAACGAGATTTAACCGTATCCAAAAGAGTGCTTGAAGATTCGCACAAAAGCATAAACACAACTTTTTCAGGCGGTTCCTCTAGTATTTTTATAAAAGCGTTTTGAGCTTGAACAGTCATGAATTCGGCATTTTTGATTATATAAAATTTATAACTTCCCTCATTTGAAGCAATGTATGCGTCATTTCTCACAGAGCGAATGTCTTCTACTTTTATTGATTTCCCTGTTCCTCGCGGGCATATTAAATTAACATCGGGGTGATAGCCGCTGTTCATCTTTATGCAATCAGAACACTTGTTGCAAGGTTTATCCTCGCTCTTGCACAAAAAAATCTTTGCAACTTTTAATGCCGTTTCTTCGCAAATTTTGCAGTCGGGGCATTCGAGTATTACGGCGTGAGGAAATTTATGTTCTCTTGCCATACCGCAAAGAACGCTCGAATATGTATCATTATTTTTCATAAAATCTTTACTTGGCACGGTTTTACACCTTTTCAAATCTGTCAACGTTAAGAACAAATATTATCGCTCCGCCTGTAGTAACTTCAAACGGCGTCTGAGTAAGCGAAGAAGGAAAAAACGGAGCTGTATTCGTTACCATTTGCTTTCTTTTGCTGCTGTATTTTGAAATTATATCTATAACTTTATTTGTTTTGTTGTCTTCGACGCCTATTATAAGTGTTGTGTTTCCTGACTTCAAAAATCCTCCCGTAGAAGCCATGCGTGTAACTTGAAAATTTTCTTCCGTAAGAGCGTCCATAACAACCGAAGCGTCGTCTTTGCTCATAATTGCCATTACAAGTTTCATTTTCTGCACCTCTCGATGAATGTATAATTCGTGAAATTATTTTAACACAAGTATTTCAGAAATTCCATATCTTTTAAGAGCTTCATATTCCGTTTGCCCTATCTTTTCGCCCGGCATAACCACAGGCACACCCGGAGGGCACGGACAAACTATGTCTACCGCAATCCTGTTTTTTGAACTGTCAAGGTCTACGTAAACTCCTTCGTGCATAACGGCTTCGCGAATGCTTGCTTTAACTTCGGGCAAAGCAGTATTCATGGCTATTTCATCAATCATATCTTTATTGCAACCAGGCTTTGGTTTGACATAAATAAGAGCTTTTTTCAGTCTGCTGAAATCTTCTTTTGTATTAAAGGGAGTCGCTATTAAAACCACATATTTTTCGTCGCACATTTCGGGCTCTATTTTATATTTATACAAATGCTCACGAAATTCATAACCGCTGTACCCTATCTTCCAAGTGCCCAAAACTATCCTCACAGGGTCGCTTATATCATCATTTGGAACATATATTCCTATACTTCGAGCCAAATTTCTTATGTTTTCCACTCTGCGTTCAAGCTTTAAAAATTCTTTTTCGGCATAATCCCAAAGCCAAGAAAGACAGATATCCATCGAAGCCATTGTCGTATACGAAGGACTCGTCGAACCAAACAAAGCCATGGCGTTTTTTGCGTTTTTTACAAATTTGCCGTCATTTATATGAAGCCACGCACCTCCCGTAAGAACAGGAAGAGTTTTATGAGCGGAATCCGCACACAAAGAAGCTCCGTTTGCTATCGGATGAAGATTTTTCGAAGTAAACATCAAATGCGAACCATGAGCATTATCTACCATCACGGGGACTGAGTGAGCACTACACAAATCCGAAATTTTTTTAATATCCTGCAAAATTCCGTGATAACTCGGACTAGTTGTATAAAAAGCTTTAAAAGAATTATTATTTGATAACTGTTTTTCAAGACTTTTTAAATCAATTTTTTCAGCAAGTAAACTTTCTTTTCCGAAATTACGTTTAATCCACACGGGATTGATATCCAACAGTGCCATAGCCGACACTGCAGATCTGTGTATGACTCTGTCGCAAAGTACGTCTCCGCCGTTTCCTGCGGCAAGCCTAAACATGGTTTGTATGCACAGAGTATTTCCCCCACACGAAATTATCGACCGTTTTGAATTATAAAGTTTTTTAATATTTTCTTCGGCTTTTGCTATTATCCCCGAAGCTTCATAAAGACTATCTGTTAGCGGCAATTCTGTAAAATCAAGGCTCAAAAGGTCACGAGATTTAAAAAAATTCCCTTTATGCCCCGGAGTGTGAAATGATGAACGTCCTATTCGTTTGTATTTTTTCAGTGAGTCATATAAAAATTTTTTCAAATTCTAAACCTTCTTTACAGTCTTAAATTATGAATATATTACTTTTATTTAAGGAATAATATTATCAAAAACAAAGGATGTGAACATTTATGAACGTTAGCAAAAAAGAATATTCAAAAATGGCAGGAGACACTTCTCCGGCAAGCCCGATTTGGAAAGACCTTTTTATGGCGTTTATTTTCGGAGGAGCAATTTGTACACTCGGACAGTTTTTATGCCAAATTTACATGTCAAGTTTTGACCTCGATAAAAAAACAGCAAACACTTGGGTTTCAATCACTTTAATAGCTTTAAGCTCACTTTTGACCGCTCTTGACTGGTATGGTCCAATAGCAAAACACGCCGGTGCAGGTACAATCGTACCTATAACGGGATTTTCTAATTCCATAACCGCTCCCGCAATAGAGTTTAAAAGCGAAGGACATGTTTTCGGAATCGGTGCAAAAATGTTTATTATGGCAGGCCCTGTCATAGTTTTTGGCACCATAGCCTCGATGGTTTACGGACTTATAGTATGGATATTTCATTTATATTAATGCTACAAACATCAGAATTAGTATGAAAATGTTAAAACTCCACAGCCTTCAGGACTACGGCTTTCATGATTTGCATACTGACAGCATAAATGCTTGATTTATTCACACCATAAACAAGAATATGTTTTTAAAATTATTGCGAAAATTTTAATTATTAAAGATTTTTATAGTTTTTAAAATCACAGCTCTTATGGTCTACGGATTGATAGAACAGGCGTTTCATTTATATTAATTATTTTGTAAAAATTATCATTGAATCGCATGTTTTCGTAATTGGTGCGAAAATGTGTTTATCATTAAAGATTCTTTATAATCTTCATAACTATGACTTCCATAATTTACAGACTGGCAGCATAAATGCTTGATTTATTCACACCATAAACAAGAATATGTTTTTAAAATTATTGAGAAAATATTTATTATAGCAAAATATTATATTCTGCAAAACTATGGCTTTCATAGTCTACGAATTAATGGTGTAGATATTTGATTTATATTAATGCTATGAACAAAAACACTCTTTTGAAGTTAGTATGAAAATGCTTATTATTAAAGATTTTTCATAGTCTTTAGAACTATAGTTTCCATAATTTACGAAATTATAGTGTGGATGTTTCATTTATATCAATGACTTCATAAAAATTATCATTAAAGCACATGTTTTCGGAATCAGTATGAAAATATTTATCATGAAAATGTCTTTATAGTCTTTAAAGTCACAGATTCCATGGTACACGGATGGGTAGTATTGATATTTCATTTATACCATACTACAGACAAGAACACGTTTCGGAATTTGTGTAGAAATATTTATCATTAAATATTTTTCATAGTCTTTAGAACTACAGTTTCTATGGCTTACCGATTGATAGCATATTTGTAAAAATCATCATTGGATCAAATGTTTTCGTAATTAGTGCGAAGATGTGCCTATCATTAAAGATTTCTTTATAGTCTTTAAAATCACAGCTCCCACGATCTACGAATTAATGGTGTAGATATTAACTCATATTAATGCTATAAACCTCGGAATTGGTATGAAAATGTTTATTAGAGAAATTTTATAATCTTCAGAATTACAGACTTTGTGGGTCACAGATTGATAGCACAAGTATTTCATTTATACTAATGCTACAAACAAAAACAAATTTTTGAAATTAGTGTGAAAATATTTATTAGGAAAATTTTATAGTCTTTAAAACTATAGACTCCATGATTTACGAAATTATAGTATGAGTGTTTCATTTATTTTTTAAAAATTATTTCTGCAACAAAATACTATTTTACTGCAACTGTATTGCTTGAAATCTATCCGCGTTGACGGCGTACTTCATACATCAGTATTCCCGCCGCAACCGACGCATTAAGAGAATTTATTTTTCCCTTCATGGGCAACGACAGTATAAAATCACATTTTTTCCTTACAAGATTTCCTATTCCAAACCCTTCAGAACCTATAACAATCGCCACTGCGCCTTTTAAGTCCACACCATCCCAAGGTTCTCCGTCCATATCCGCTCCGTAAATCCATAAACCTTTTTCTTTCAATTCGTCTATTGCCGCTCCGATATTTCCGACTTTCGCAACAAGCATATGTTCAAGAGCTCCTGCTGAAGCTTTATCCACCGCTGCAGTGAGTCCTACAGCTCTGCGAGACGGAATAATTATACCGTGAGCTCCCGAGCATTCGGCAGTTCTTATAATAGCTCCCAAATTATGCGGATCTTCAATGCCGTCTGCAACAATGACAAACGGAGATTCGTTCTTGCTTTCTGCAAATTCCAAAATATCGTCTATTTTGCACGTTTTTTTCGCTCCGACCAAAGCCGCCACTCCTTGGTGAGATAACGTTCCCGAAATTTCATCGAGATAATCCTTTTTTACATGTTTTACAGGTATTTTTCTTTCCTTTGCAACAGACAAAATAACTTTTAACGAACCTGATATCTCTCTGCACGAAAACAAAACGGATTCTACGTTTCTTCCTGATTTAAGCGCTTCGCAAACTGCATTTCTTCCAAAAATAAAATTCTCGTTATTGTCTTTTTTTAAATTTAAATCTTTCAACTTTTATCCTCTCAATCGGTTAATGTATTTTTTGATTTCAAAAAATTTTCTATACTCTTTATTGTTTTAGTGCTTAATATGTGCTCTATTTTACAAGCGTCGATTTCAGCGGTTTGCGAATCAACTTCCAAAACACGTGTTAAGAATTCACTTATAATTTTATGCTTATCGTAAATTGTTTTCGCAGCTTTAATGCCTTTTTCGGTAAGAGAAATTTTTCCGTATTTTTCCTGATTTAAAAATTTTTCATCTTTAAGCGTACTCACCGCTCTCGTAACACTCGGTTTTGAAAGCGAAAGTGCTTTGGATATGTCCGTAACTCCGACGGACCCAGAATTTTGACCGAGTATATATATTATTTCAAGATAATCTTCCAATGAAGCTGTAAGATATTTCATTTCAAAACCCTCATTTTTTATTTTTATATTTTTGACAGGAATCCTTAAACGAACACTTTGTACAATGTCCGCCTGCGGAAGAATTTCTCTTATTAATACTTCTTAAAATCGCAAAAATTACCATGCCTGCAACTAGTGCTACTATTACTGCGTCTGTTATATTCATTTAAACAACTTCCCTTTTAAAATATTTTTATATTAGAAAACAAAGTCAAAATCTGAAAAGTCAAAGCCGACAAAACATACGCAATAAACAATTGATAAACAACGGACACAAACATAAGTTTTTTGCTTTCAAACTCCTTATTAATCGCCGACAACGCAGCAACGCACGGAGTATACAAAAGTGCAAATATCAAAAACGAAACTGCACTTTGAGCCGAAAACACATTTGGGAGAACCGAACCGAGAGTAGCAACGCTTCCTCCTGCGTAAAGAACCGCCAAGGTGCTTACTATTGATTCCTTTGCCATGACTCCCGTTAAAAGAGATACACAAGCTCTCCAGTCTCCGAATCCGCAAATTTTAAATGCGGGAGCTATAAAGCTTCCAAGTGTTGCCAAAATACTTTTAGAACTGTCGGAAACCATATGAAACCCGAAATCGAACGACTGCAAAAACCAAACAATTACAGTTGCAACCAAAATAACCGTACCTGCACGTTCAATAAAATCTTTGGATTTATCCCAAACATTCATCCATACATTTTTAGGCGAAGGAATTTTATATTCAGGCATTTCCATTATAAACGGTGAAGCTTCTCCTTTAAAAAGCGTTTCCTTAAACATAAACGCCGTAAGAACAGCTACAGCAACTCCCAAAACGTATAAAGAAAAGATTACAAGAGTTTGATATTTTGCAAAAAACACTGAAGCAAACAGCAAATATACAGGCATTTTTGCACTGCATGACATAAAGGGTATTAAAAATACCGTTAAATTTTTGTCTTTCTTGCTTTCCAAAATTTTAGTTCCTAAAACCGCAGGTACGCTACATCCAAATCCCATTATAAGCGGTACAAAAGCTCTTCCCGAAAGGCCTATCTTTCTGAGAGGTTTATCCATTATGAACGCAGCTCTGGCCATATACCCGCAGTCCTCAAGCAACGACAAAAGAGTAAAAAGCAACACAACTTGAGGCAAAAATGATACAACAGAACCAACTCCGCATATAACTGCGTCAAGAGCCAAGCTTTTCGACCAGTCGGAAGCTCCCAAATAATTAAGTATTCGTTCAACCGTATTATACATATTTGTATTTATAAAACTTTCGCACCAAGCTTTAAGAGCACTTCCTATAGGCCCGAAAGTTAAGTAAAACACAGAAAGTATCATGAAAAGGAAACAAGGTACTGCGGTATATTTTCCTGTAACTATTTTATCCAGCTTATTTGAAAAAGACAGCTTCTTTACTTTTTTTGTATACCTAATTATTTTTCTGCAAAGCTCACAAATATAAGCATATCGCTCGTCTGCTATTATCATGTCTTCGTCTTTTTCGTAAAGTTTACTTACTTTGCTTCTTATTTCGGAAACTTTTCTCGCTTTTTCAGGAGAAAAATTCGATTTATATATTAAAAGAGGGTCATCTTCAAAAATTTTTATGTTGTTGAAATAAGTGTTTGAAACATATTTATTCCCGTCTGACACTATCTTATCAATACTTTCAAGTGCATTCTCAACTTCTGCGGAATATATACTTTTCGCTGTTCTTATGTTTTTTTTGCTTTTTAATTCATCGGATATTAATCTTAAAAGCTCGTCTATGCCCCTGTTTTTTCCCGCAGAAACAGGAACAACTTTTATTCCGAGTTCCGATTCCAAAGCTTTATAATCTATTTTATGACCTTTATGTTCAAGCAAATCAGTCATGTTTACGGCCATTATTACTCTTATGTCAAGCTCCAGAAGCTGAGTGGTTAAATATAAATTCCGCTCAATATTCGTAGCGTCAATTATGTTTATTACCAAATCAGGCGATTCATTTAATATGTAATCACGTGTAACTATTTCTTCGGGGGAATATGGTGACAAAGAATAAACTCCGGGCAAATCCACCAAGTCTACTTCTTTTTCAATATTTTTAACTCGCCCTTCTTTTCGACCGACTGTAACTCCCGGCCAATTTCCCACGTATTGATAACTTCCAGTTAAACTGTTGAAAAGTGTGGTTTTACCGCTGTTGGGGTTTCCTATCAAAGCGATTTTAAAAATTTTATCTTTGTCGCAGGAAGTAGCCCGAAGAGGCACTACTCGATTTTTTAAAACAGGTTTTAAAAGATTTCTTTTTTTAATCAAATAATCCGCTTCGGAATCATTTTCAAAAAGAGCTATTTTATCGGCTTCTGATTTTCTTATGCTCAAATCATATCCATGAATTTTTATTTCAATCGGATCTCCGAAAGGAGCTGATTTTACCATGCTTACCTTTGCTCCGGGAGTAAGACCCATATCTATTATTCTTCTGCGAAGAGCACCAAAGCTTTCAACTTTTTTTATTATACCCGAATCTCCGGGTTTCATATCTCCTATTTTTCTCAATTGTTCACCACTCCGTAATTTTTAAACTTTATCAGGTGACTTTATTTAATACATGTCTATATATAAATATTAATGCAGCATTTCAAAAAAGTAAACCTAAGCTAACTTTTTTCTGCGATATAAACTTTTTAAAACAAGCTTTTTTAATTAATTTGTAGAATAACGACAATCTTACTCTTTTTAATATTGCAAGTGAATATTTTTTTTCATATTTACCAATCATAAATTCATAAATATAAGTGAAAAAGAAATTTTAAAACAAAGGGCTGAATTTATTTTATGATAAATTTATTAAAGAAAATAGAACTACATAAGAAATCTCGCACAGAAAAAAATTACGAAATCGAACGCACACGCATAATGGAAGAATTAAAGGAAATATCAATCGAAATGGAAAAAACAAATCTATGGTTTCAAATGGAAAATAACAGCGATTTAATCGACGCATGCATACATCAAAGAGAAGTCTTAAATGCAAGATATCGTTATCTCATTAACAAAATAAAACTCGATAAAATTTCATAAAACGAAGGAAAGTGTTATTATGACGTTTTCACGCTTATTTGTAATATACATGTTGTCCGCATTCGTTGTTTTACTTGTTATTCATGTTATTTTGAAAAAACCTCATCCTTTTTTTCACTCCCTTAAAGCGTTTACCGCGGGAATAATATCTGTGATTCTGATAAGCATGGCGGAACCCTACACGGGAATAAAAATTCCTTTAAATGAATTTTCCCTAGCAGTTTCTTCCGTAGCGGGACTTCCGGGAATAGGCGCTTTGGCATTATTAAACAGTATTGTAATGTAATTATTTATGATAAAAGATCCATCCAAATCGGATGGGTCTTTTATTTTATATGGAAAACCACGCGAAAACCCGCGTGGTTCAGTGGTAGCTTAAGCGGTGTAACAAATATAATAAATATAAAAATTTATTTTAAACTGGCAATCTGAAAACTCCTAAAGGAAAAAACAGTTTTATGATATTCCAGAAGTTTGTAAACAGGAAATTTGCATATAGAAATCGAGAAATTTGTATTATGTGGACACAGCAGGAAAAAATGCGGTTAAAGGAGTATATCAAAAATCAGTTAAAACAAGATCGAGAAAGTGATTAATTAAGTTTATTTGATCCAAGAGACCTTTTTAAAGTGCAGAAAGTAACAAATGCATG
>CABUYS010000014.1 GCA_902495835.1 uncultured Oscillospiraceae bacterium
GTAGAGTTATGAAAGTTTTTACTGCGAATTCAAATCCTCAATTGGCAGAAAGCATTGCCAAGGAACTGGGATGTGAACTTGGAAAATCGGAAGTGAAGCGTTTTAGTGACGGTGAAATATCTGTTTCTATTCACGAGTCTGTGCGAGGAGCAGATTGCTTTATAGTTCAGTCAACATGCGCGCCGATTAACGAAAATCTTATGGAACTTTTGCTTATGATTGACGCTGTAAAAAGAGCTTCCGCTGCAAGAATAACAGCTATTATTCCTTATTTCGGATATGCTCGTCAAGACAGAAAAGCAAAACCTCGTGACCCTATCTCGGCAAAGTTGGTTGCAAATCTTCTTACAACGGCAGGAGCAAATCGTATTTTAACAATGGAACTTCACACGCTCCAAATTCAAGGCTTTTTTGATATTCCTGTTGACCATATTATAGCGGCTCCTCTTTTTGCTTCTTTTATTAAAGAAATTGACGGATTTAACCCCGATGAGTTTACAGTGTTGGCTCCGGATTTGGGTTCAATTTCCCGTGCACGTCAGTTTGCCACAAGATTGGGATGTCCTCTTGCTATGATAGATAAAAGACGTCCAAGAGCAAACGTCAGCGAAGTAATGAATATAATAGGCGATGTAAAAGACAAGAAAATAATTTTAGTTGATGACATTATTGATACGGCAGGCACTCTTTGCAATGCCGCAAATGCCGTAGTGGAAAAAGGCGGAGCAAAAGAAGTATATGCTTATGTTGCTCACCCGGTTCTTTCAGGCAGTGCACTCGAGAGACTTCAAAACAGCAATATCAAAAAAATGATAGTTTTGAATACAATAAATCTTCCCGAAAGCAAAAAACTCGATAAGTTTACGGTATTAAATGTAGCTCCTGTTATTTCTGAAGCAATAAAAAGAATAAACAGTGACCGTCCTATTTCAACTATGATTTTGGAATAATAAGTAATAATTAAAGTGAATGGTAAGTTTAATGAGTAATATTGATTATATTGTGGTAGGACTTGGCAATCCCGGAAAAGAGTATGAAAAAACGCGTCATAACATAGGGTTTATGACGCTTGACTTTATATCCCAAAAATCAGGTATTAATTTTGATTTACAAAAATTTAAATCTCTTATGGGTATGGGCAAGCTTGAAGGTAAAAAAATAATTTTACTTAAGCCGCAGACGTATATGAATTTAAGCGGCCAATCTGTTATTCCGATTATGTCTTTTTATAAAGTTCCGCCCGAAAGAGTCATTATAATTTTTGATGATATTTCTTTATGTTGCGGCAAAATAAGAATACGAAAAAAGGGTTCTCACGGAGGACATAATGGTATTAGAAACATAATAGAAATGTCAGGCTGTGATAAATTTCCGAGAATAAAAATAGGAGTAGGAAATAAGCCAAACGAACAATGGAATCTTGCCGATTGGGTTCTTTCTAAATTCAGCTCCGAGGAAATGGCAAAACTAGGCGAATCTTTTGAACAAACTTATGAAGCATTAAAGTTTATTCTGTCAGATAAAATAGAAGAGGCTATGAATAAATTTAATTAAAAATTCGAATTTAAAAAGGAAGGTGTAATAGAGATATAATTTTATATCTTTAAAATGAAAAAGCGATTAGATGTTATACTTTTTGAAAGAGGCTTTTTTGACAGCAGAGAAAAAGCGAAAATAGCTATAATGGAAGGCACTGTGTTTGTTGATAATCAAAAATCGGATAAACCGGGTACTGCGTACGATGAAGAATGTAAAATTGAAGTAAGAAACAATAAGCTGAAGTACGTGAGCCGTGGAGGATTGAAACTCGAAAAAGCACTTGATGTTTTTCATATTAATCTTGAAGGAACGATTTCCATGGATGTCGGAGCGTCTACAGGAGGTTTTACCGATTGTATGCTTCAAAACGGATGCAAAAAAGTATATTCCGTAGATGTCGGATACGGTCAACTGGATTGGAAACTTCGAAATGATTCGCGCGTAGTAAATTTGGAAAGAACCAACATAAGGTACATAGACGAGTCTTTAATAAAAGACGAGATTGACTTTTTTTCAGTAGACGTATCTTTCATCTCTTTGAAAATTGTTTTGCCTGTAATAAGAAGAATAATAAAAGACGGAGCTATGGGAGTTTGTTTAATCAAGCCTCAGTTTGAAGCCGGAAGAGAAAAAGTAGGGAAAAAGGGAGTCGTCAGAGATAAGGAAGTTCACAAAGAAGTTGTAAATTCCATATGCGAATTTTGCGTAAATAACGGTTTTGCAGTTTTGAGCATTGATTTTTCTCCTGTTAAAGGTCCTGAAGGAAATATAGAGTATTTAATTCTCGTGAAAAAATCCGACAATGCATACATCGACGAACCTGTAGATGTTGACAATGTGGTGGAATGTTCTCACGAAGAGCTAAAATGATAAGCTAAAAGTTATTTTGGAGGAACGAATTTTGAATATAGCGGTTATTTTTAACGAAAGGAAAGGAAGTGGTTTTAAGTGTGCTTCAGAGACAATAGACGCTTTAACCAAGCTTAAAACCAATGTTTTTGTAGATAAACGCTATATTCCTGTATTTGGTATATTTTCTGCAAATTTTGTAGATTACCCAAATTTATTTGCTTTAAGTGATATTATTATTGCTGTCGGCGGCGACGGTACGATAATGCGTATCGCCAAAGAGGCAGCGGAATATAACAAACCGGTGTTGGGAATTAACATAGGTAGACTTGGATTTTTGTCAACTATAGAAAGAAACCAGTTAGATAAACTTTCTTGCTTGGTGGATAAAAATTATAAAATAAACAAACGAATGATGTTCGAAGTGACAAAAAAAGATAAAAAATCGTACGCTATAAATGATATTTCTATTAACAGAGAAATAGATTCTCCCATTGCTGATTTTATTTTGAGTAATTCGGGTAACGAGTTGTGCCGTTATCGTGCAGATGGAATAGTGGTGTCAACTCCAACGGGCTGCACAGGGTATTCTCTTTCGGCAGGAGGACCGATTGTCGATACAGATTTAGAATGCAGCATTATTACTCCCGTTTGTGCTCATTGCCTGTCGCCTAAAAGTATGGTTTTGAGTGCAAATAAAAAAATTTCCGTAGAGTATATTCTTAAACACGGAGCTCGTGTAGGAATTTCGATAGATGGAGTAATTTGGGAAATTTCAGAAGAAACAGGTTCAATAGATATCAAAAAATCCGAAGTATATGCTCAATTTATTTGTTTAAATAATTCAAATTTTTATCAAAAAATTAACAGTAAACTTATTAATAGAGTTATCGAATAAATTTTAAGAAAGGTTGGTAGGGTAAAAGTTTTAACTTTATCCGAATTTTTATGAATATACCGATAGAAGTTTCCGCACGTCATACACATCTTTCTAAAGAGGCAGTAGAGGCATTATTTGGACAAAATCACCAATTAACTCCTAAACGAGAGCTTTCTCAACCGGGACAATTTTTGTGTGAAGAGAGAGTAAACGTAATAGGAGAAAACGGAATTTTAAAAAATGTTGCCGTTTTAGGTCCTGAACGCAAACAAACTCAGGTAGAAATTTCGATTACTGATTCCATAAAATTGGGTATAAAGTCCAAAATAAGAGAATCCGGTGATTTGAAAGATACTCCCGGTTGTGTTTTGGAAGGCCCAAAAGGTAAATATAAGATAGATAGCGGTTTAATTATCTCTAAAAGGCATATACATATGCCTCCGGATGACGCGAAAACTATGGGAGTGCAAAGCGGACAAATTGTTTCAGTTGAAGTAAAAAGTTTAGACAGATCTCTTATTTTTAATGATGTTGTTGTAAGAGTTAGTGACAACTTTAAGTTAAGTATGCACATTGATACTGATGAGGCTAATGCATTGAATGCTAATGGGGAGATGTACGGGAATATAGTTTGTGTGAAATAATAACAAAAATAAATCAATTGTATTATTAAATATATTATTTCATATGAAAAAATATATTGTCTCTCAGAATCGTTGATTTAGAGCGAGTTTTGTAGTAATATATTAAATTATGATAATGAATTCCATGATTTATGTGAGTTTATTATTTAAATAAAGGTTGAGTATATGGAATTTAATCATAAAACAGTATTGTTAGAAGAAACCATTGAATTTCTTAATATTGATTCCGAAGGTGTTTACGTTGACGGAACAGCTGGAGGAGCGGGGCTTTCTTTACAAATAGCGTCTCGAATTTCGGACAAAGGAATGCTTTTGTGCATAGACCAAGACCCGGATGCAATTTCTACTTGTAGAGAAAAGCTTAAAAATTTTAATAATGTTAAAATTGTTCAAGATAACTTTTCTAATATAAAAAATATTGTACATAATAACATTTTTCGAAATGTGAATGGAGTTGTATTTGATTTAGGAGTTTCTTCTTACCAGTTGGATGAGGCGGAACGTGGATTTTCTTATAAGCAAGACGCGCCGCTGGACATGAGAATGAGCAAAAGCGGAGAATCAGCTTTCGATGTTGTTAACTCTATGGATTACAGTCAGCTTAAATATATTATAAGTGCTTACGGCGAAGAAAGGTTTTCTTCGAATATAGCTGCGAAAATTGTCAAAAAAAGAGAGAAAAAGCCGATTGAGACTACTTTGGAGTTGGCGGAAATAATAAAAGACGCTATACCGTTTTACTCTAAACGCGAGGGTTCTCATCCGGCAAAAAGAACTTTTCAGGCCATAAGAATTTATGTTAATAAAGAACTGGACAACTTGGAAAAAGGTTTAGACGGCGCTTTTGAAGTTTTGGCTAAAGGCGGAAGGCTTCTGGTGATAACATTTCATTCACTTGAAGACAGGATTGTTAAGCTAAAAATGAATAAATGGTGCGAAGGGTGCGTTTGTCCTCCGGATTTTCCCGTATGTGTTTGTGGAAATGTACCAAAAGCACGTTTGGTACATAGAAAAGTTATAAAACCTTCAGAAAAAGAGTTAAATTTAAATTCAAGAAGTCGCAGCGCAAAGTTGAGGGTGTGCGAAAAAATAATATAGATTACTTAGGGAGATGGATTACAGGTGTATGACAGGAATATAGCATTCGATTTTGGGGCGTTAGAAGAAAAAAAATTAAGAAAAAGTAAAATTTTTAGACTTCCTAATAAAGAATCAAGACAAAAAGAAAGACTTAAAAATCAAAAATCTTTGTTAACAGGAATATTTTCTGTGTTTTTTGTTACGGCATTGGGAATTTCTGGATTT
This sequence comes from uncultured Oscillospiraceae bacterium, assembly GCA_902495835.1. Classification (GTDB taxonomy): domain Bacteria; phylum Bacillota; class Clostridia; order Oscillospirales; family Acutalibacteraceae; genus UMGS1491. The sequence goes on from CABUYS010000014.1 coordinate 5,218, forward strand.
ATTATGGGACAAGCTAAACTCACTGAAGTTACCGATAAATATTCTAAAGCTTCGAAACAGCTTCAAGAATGCCAAAGTGTAAACACAGGGTTGGAGATGAAGTTAAAAGAAGTTTCTAACATTTCCAAATCTTCCAATTTAAACAAAGAATCTTCAGTTGAAATAGTCAAAATACATAAAGGTGATGCAGCAAAAATAAGCTAATTTAATTATGTACTAAATTAGTAATTTTTAATCAGTTATAAAAAATTGTAGATAGCATAAAAGTACTAGCTGTTTTCAAAATGGCTAGTTTTTGTTGCATTAAAGCCTAGAAAATTGTTTGTTTTAAGTTTATTTATGGTCGAAGTTTTCACTGATTTTCAGTATATTTCTACATTTTTGCAGTATTTAATTTTACTGTACTAAAGTAATATTTTTTCGCTATCGAATTATCTGTTTCAAAATTTATAATTTAAGTTTGCATGCCTTTAGAATATTATCGACGAGCTTTTCAAGCATACTATAATTTATAATACACCGTATTTTAGTGTTAAGTGTGCTATTGTATGTCTTTCTATTCCATATGATTTTTTCACTTACAAAAATCTTTAATGTTTGCATAAATATTTGCTGTGTAGAAAACTTTTCAACACAAACAACATCTTTCCTTTATTTTGATGATTTGAATTCCATTTTTATATTGGAAAAGGTGTTGTTTTTACTTAATTTTTGATTTTATGCACATATCGCGCGGTTTTTTAAATATACTTTAAGTTAAAATATAAATAAAAGCCATCCGCTAGGATGACTTAATTTTTATGATTTAAAAAAGTTCTTTATACATAGTTACCTTTTTATCTTCTCCAAGTTTAGAAACATCTTCCAAAATTCCTGCTATACTGTGATAACCTATGAAACTTTTCGCCCACTCAGTCCAGTCTTCCCAGCTAAAATAGCTTTTAATTTTTGAACAAATAGTTTTTGGAATCCTAGCTTCGAATCCACTTGGAGCATTAGTTATGCAAAAAGTTTCCCCAAAATGCTTATAACCCATTGAACCAAACGGCATGCTAGCTACCACATCGCCGTGTCTATAAATTCTAATCGCAGCATTTTCACCGCTTTGTGGCAAAATATTATTTTTAACAACGTAGTCATAGGTTTCAAATGGCAAAACTCTAGGTGAGCAAAAAGTTATTAATTTAACAGGAATTTTCTTTTTTTTAGGATTATTTTTAAGAAAAATTTCCTGATTTTGTTGAAGGTCAAGAGCAGCTAAAGTTGAAAGTGCTCCACCTAAGCTGTGGCCGGTTATAACGATTTTTTTAATATCTTTATTTGTTTTGCTTTTATATAGTTTTATTTTTTCTTCAACAAGATTTTTCATGTCTTTTTTCAGTTGCAAATATCTATTTAAAAATCCTCTGTGGACAAATTTTCCACCTAAAAAATCGCATTCCGATTTAATAAAATCACTGTCAATCCAAGCGTCGTCTTTTGAATATGTTCCACGGAAAGCGATGTAAAGCGTTCCTTCTTCTTTTCCTTGAGGAATTATATCAACCGAACCCGCGAAATCATCTCCAAAATATTCGAAATATGGACTACTTTCATCTACTTTCGATTCTGGATAGATTTTGTTTTCGTTTGTTTCTTTCAATTGAATATACTTTTTTGTTTCAGGATTATATTCATATCTGTCTGATTTTTCAGACATATAAACGTGGTTGCTGTAATCACAAGCTGTTTTTATCTGATTAATCAAAGTTTTGTTTTCGTCAATATTGATTTTTTTGTAAATTTTATTTCTATTGATGAAAGTTGTACTTTCTTTTCCGACTGCTCTAATTGTGCTATTTTTAAACTTAACGTCGTCCTCGCAAGCCATTTTTATCATTTTAAGAATGTTTTTAACACTAATCGATTTCTTTTTTCTTTTAAGTTCTTTGTAAGTTTTACTTTCTCTAATATAATTTTCAAAATTTTTACCTTTTAGGTCTCCAATATTAATATAATATTCCGAAATTCCCGAAATAATTTCTTCAAGCTTTGCTATTTCATCTTTACTTGCAAGTGATCTATACGTTTTTAAACTTTCGAATGTTATCAGGTCCTCAACAGCGTCTTTTAATTCATTTACAGATTTAATTTTTTTGGGTTTTTTGCTTTCTTGGGTTATGTTTGCACTGAAATAAAGCTCTTCAACCTTTTTCACTAAGTTTAACAGTTCTTCGGGTTTAATTTCTTCTTCATTTTTAATTTTATTTGCAACCGGTTCTAGAGCACTTTTAACTTCTATAGCTTTTTGTTTCACAACATTATTTCCAGGATTTTTTGATTCAGTAATTTTAACAATTGTAAGGATTATTCGTAGCACGTTTTTCGATCTTAAATCATTTTTATTGCTTTGATAGTAGCTTTTCAGCTTTGAAATAAGATTATCTATCCGAGTGAAACTTGTAATGTCGGCTTTTTCAAAAAGCTTGCTTTTAAGCGATTCAAAGAACCCTTTATTACTACTTAATAAAAACGAATTTAAAAATGAATCATCAAATGAAGTTTTTTCGTTTTTAATGTTTTTATTGCTTGAAATGGAAATGTTGCTACTTGGTATATTTGCGGCGCTTATGCCCGGAGTACTGCCGACTAAAGATAAAATTGAAAGGAATGTAGCGGCCATCTTACCAGAATTTGTTCCTAATCCTCCGGATATGGAATTTAAATCAACTTCAAAAGTTTCAAATAAATCAAAAAATTCTTTCATATCACAATAAAATTCATCGTAGTCGTTTTCATAACCATTTTTAATAAAAAAATCATAAATTTGCTCTCCGCTTTCTAAATTTTCAAGTTCATTTCTAAGCTTTTCGTTGTTTAAGACGTTATTTATTATCAAAATTAAATCTTTCACTATTTTCACCAACTTTTTTGGTTTTTGATATTATTTTAACAAAAAATAAGAGTTTGTCAATTTTTATTTTATTAAAACATGTCCAATTTTTGATTTTACCCAACTTTATTCGTATGTATTTTTTGTTATTTGAAAACAGCCTTTAAATGAATAAATCAAGAAATTGAATATATGGTGGAGAAGATAAAAAGCTCTTAAAAGCAAAGTTTTTCCAAATTATTAATTTTTTAGAATCAATTTAAACCAAATTATTTAAATCTAATTCAAGCATTATGTGCAATAATTTTAACAGCATGAATTTAAAACTATTCATTTAAGCGATCGATTTTACAAGGCCTCCTCTATAATTTCTTGATTGGGTGTAGTTTAAGTTTTGTAACAGAGGCAAAAAATTATTTATTATATGTAAAACAATAGATTAATAGTCTGAAAATTGTTAAAAATAACATTCAAAATGAATGACACATTTATTTTATCACATAGAATTTGTACCGAAATATGGGCGAGAGGTATTTTAAGTAAATAAAATTAGCAAATATATTGTAACCAGAAATATTTTTTGAGCACAAGCACAGGGCCGTGTTTTTATAAATATCACCAAAAATAAGTGTATTAAGTTTAATAAAATGTCAAAGATTTGGAAATGTAAAAATTACATGAAACAATAAATATTTTTTGCGGGTAATTTATATAAAAAATTCAAGAAAACGAAACTTAAAAATATGCTAATTGAGTTTTTTGCCCTAATAAAAACACCAAATAATAAATGCATGTCTGTCAATTAAATAAAGAGAGATACTAGAGGTTCGTTGGGTTATGCCTAAAATGCCTTGGCTGGAGATATTTCTTTAACGGGTACTAGCCGCTTCTAAAGGAGGTTAATAAGGTCTGAAACTTGTGAAAAGATTGTTACTTGTTATCCATAAATAGGCTTATATTATTAAAATGTTATTTGTATGTGATAAATTTTGTGCCATTTATTTTAAATATCCTACTTTTGATTTTTCTTTAGCAGTTTCTAAATCACTAACTTATTTTACATCAAAAGGAGTTTTTGTCCTTCTTACATTGCTTAGGCTACTATTGAACCACTCGGCTATCGTCTGGTTTTCTGCATACAAAAAGCCACCCGCCGAGGCGAGTGGTTTATTCATAATATACATAAGTGATTGATAAAATTTATTCTCCTCTAACAGCACCCCAGAAAAACAAAGCTATCGTTCCCGGTCCGGTGTGGCTACCGATAGTGGTTCCAATGTCATTTATTAACACTTTACCGTTTAATTTTTTGAAATTTTTTTCTATTTTATCTGCAAGTTTTCTAGCGTCTTCAAAACATGCAGAATGTGAAATATAACATTTCCCTGAATAATCTAAACCGTTTTCTGCATTTTTTTCCATTTTAGATAAAAGTTCGTCTATTGCTTTATCAATCGACCGCACCTTTGAGCGAGGAATAAGTTTACCCTTATTATTGACATTCATAATGGGGCAAATTTTGAACATAGTTCCTATAAATCCGGCAGTTTTCGAAATTCTTCCTCCACGTATATAAAAACTCAGGTCGCTCGAGCAAAACCAATGGTTCATTTTCAATTTGTTTTTTTCTATCCATTCATATAACTCATCTATACTTTTACCGGAATCACGCATGTCGGCCAACGTGTCTGCGATAAGTCCTCCTCCTGATGAACCGCCTAATGTATCAACTATATAAATTTTTCTTTCAGGAAACTTCTTTTCTAGTTCATTTTTAGCAATTATAGCGGAATTATAAACTCCCGAAAGTCCTGAAGAAGCACAAAGATGCAATATATCCATTCCATTTTCTAAGAAAGGAGTAAAATAGTTTATAAATTCTTCGGAATTTACTTGAGAAGTTTTCAAATCTACATTTTTATTTTGTATAATTTTATAAAATTCTGCAATGGGCATAGTTTCGCCAAGGTCATCCATGTATTGTTTTCCGTTAATGGAATAATGAAAACACACATATTTAATGTTTCTTTTTTCAAAGTGCTCTTTTGAAAGATCAAAAGTCGAACAACAACTCAAAATATATTTATCCATAATGCAACATCTCCCAATTTTTAGATGATTTTTATTTATACAAGTGTTATAATTGTAAAATAAAAAGAAAAAAAATAAAATTACATATTTTAATTAGTGTGTTATTAGTTATACAAATTTTAGGAAGTGTATAAATATTGAAAGAAGATAAAAGAATATTAAAAACAAAAAAAAATTTAAAAGACACATTTATAAGAATGTTATCTGTAAAATCATTTGAACAAATTACAGTTAAAGAGTTATGTGAAATTTCTAATACTAGTCGAATTACTTTTTATACACATTATTCAGATAAATATGATTTAATGGATGATATTTCGGAAGATATGATAAAAATGGCTCAAGCAGAATATCAAGATTTACAAAAAAAGAATAATCCTTCAAAAGATTCTGTAATAAGTTATTGCAATTTTTTGGATTGTATATTGAATATATACTATAAAAATATTCAATTTTTTTCCCACACCTCTAATAGTGAAAATCCTTATTTGAGTTTTTCTTTTTATAAATATATTTTAAAATATTTGGAAATACATACGAAAAAACGTAGCGATTTCCTAAAACCCAAATACAGTATAAAAAAAATATCAAGCTTTCTGTGCTATGGACTTTGGGGATTTATAAATCAAAGTCATGCAGAAAATTGTTCAGTAGACACTGTTAGAAAAGAAATAAGAGAAATATTGCAAGGTATACTTTACTCTGAAATATTAACTATTAATAGTAAAAAATTAGAAAAATCAAATAAAAAAGCAACAAACACCGATTAACATATTTGTCTTTACGGTGTTTGTTTAATGAATTATTTTATTATTTCGTCAAAAATTTGTTTGTCTGAATCTTTTAAATTTCCTGTAAGGAGATAAATTTTCATATTATTAATAATTTTTTCTAACATTTTTCCATGAAGTTTTATTTGTTCAGGAGTCATTTTTTTTATTTTTTCCATGCTCTCATTTAGCAATTTGCAGTAATCACTTTGTTCACAAATGGCGTTTTCTGACTCATTTTCTGATAATTTTAATTTATTTTTTATGATTAGTGATCCTAACATACTCTTAGAAATATTCTCAATTTCTTTTTCGGTGAATTTGTAATTTTCTATGAAATGGGGGATTTTTTTGAAAATTTCCAAAGTGGATGTTAAATTTGGGTCAAAGTAAGATGAAATTGCAATTTTATCGCTTCCCGGAATAACACTTATCGAACTTCCGTATGCGCCGCCTTTTTCTCGAACTGAAGGATTTAAAAAATTAGAGGTCAAAAATTTACATGTAACTGCAAAAGTGGGATCTTTCGCCAATTCCTGGGATTGAATTATACATGTGATATTGTTATTGGTTTGACTTGGATTAATAAATGCAATATTTTTTTGAGGTATTTCAGTAAATTTAATTTTTTCTTCAGCGTTTTTATTGTAAATACTTATATTATTTACAAAATTTTGTACACTGTTTAAAGCTATTTCTTTATTTTCTTCTGATGAACTTATTCCAATTCCTATTAATGAATCTTTATTAAATATTTTATTTTTCACATCTTCAAGATTAGTCGACAGATTTTTAATAAAATTGTCGTCATTCAATTTATTTGAAATTTCGCTGTAAAAAGTTTTAAGTTCTTTATTAGAAACGTAACTCGAAGAAAGGCTCATCATTAAATCAATATATTTAAGAGAAACATCATCTATACTATTGTAAAAAATTTGTTTTAATTTCACAAAATTACTTATATTTTTTATGTCATCAAATTTAAGATTGTTAATTTGCTCATTTAACAAAGAAAAAGTTTTTTCTAAATTTTCCTTTTTGCATATAGTATTTACAACCATAAATATTTCTTTTTTTCCATTATTTTCATGAACAGTTGTGTGAGCATTGACTCTAAAGCACTTGGATTCTTCGTTTTTAAATTGTTCTCGAGAATAGTTTTTGGTGTCATGAGAATTTATAGCATTCATCAATAATTCTAAATACTTTTTATCACTTTCTGATACTTTATCAAGTTTAAAAATAAATTTATAAGATATCAAATCACCAATACTCTGTTTGGAATAATAATAATTTTTTTCATTAGATTTACTAATTTCTAAAGGGCATTCAAAGTTTGGAATGTTTATATCTGATAATTTTTTAAACATCTTTTTAAGCTTTTGCAAATTTTCCTCGTCATTAGGAGCTTTTGCCCATTGGCGCTGTTCTTTGTAATTTTGAGTTAAAACGTCTTTTTGAGATTCAAGAGAATTAATTTTTTCTTTCAATTTTGTAGAAGGACTTAAGCTCAAATCTTCTGAAGGATTGAATACTGTTGTAATAAAATTTTCATTGAGCACGATGTCATTTAAGGTTTTTTGCATAGATTTTTCTGTGTTATCAGTAAAATATTTTTCTGAACACGGGTCGTCGAATCTAATAAAGGAATTTATGAAAAACTTAGAATTTAAATTTTTGTCGTACATACGTGTTTTTTCGGATATTTCTTTGTTTAAATCGGCTTTGTTTCTGCATGTATCAATTAACGACTGAGTTATGGGATGTTTTTCAAAAGTCTCTTTAAGAACGTTTGATATTTTTTCGGGCGTGAGAGAATCTTTGTCGGTAGAACGGAAAGATATGCTAAAAAGAGGGTTGTAGAATATATCATAAAGCGAAGAAGTCACATGATATCCTTTTTCTTGCAAAAATTTATTCTGAGGCAAACTAGAATTGCTTAAAATAGCAGCTATTATTTCTAAATTTTCTTTGTTTTTTATATAAGATTCCCAATCAAGTATATGGCTAACTTCTGCAATTGATAAATTTTCACTCGTTTTTTGATTGTAGTATTGCATGCAACTGTATTTTGGAACATTATCGGGGTTTTGACTTAAATAATTTACTTCTTTAAAATCTTTTTTGTCATATTCTTGCAAATATTCTTCATTGAGCCATTTCATAAATCTTTTATAATTTATATTTCCGCCCATATATATAACCATGTTGGCAGGATGATAGTATTTTTTGTAAGTTTCACATATTTCTTCATAGGTAAGGTTCAAAATTTCTTCAGGTATTCCCCCGCAAAAATTTTTGTCCTTAGTGTCAGGGAAAACGTTTTTTATAAGATGATTAAGAATCTGGCCTTGAACCCCTTTTTGCATTTCATTAAAAACGGTTCCGTTTGGAATTAATTTACCGTTTTTATCGAGTTCAAATCTAATGCCTTCTTTATTGAAGATTTTTTTCTCTTCTATAAACATTGGATGAAATACGCCGCTTGAATATACTTTTGCAAGTGATTCTAGCTCATCTTCGTCTATACTGCAAACGGGAAAAGATGTATAGCAGGGGCTTGTAAATGCATTTATAAATGTTGCGTTTGCAATTTGAGTAAGTTCCCAAATTATACTTTTACACGGAAATTCTTTGCTTCCGTTAAGAACGCAGTGTTCAATTACGTGATTTGTTCCTTTGTCGTTTTCTGCAGGAGTTCTTACGTTTATTTCAAATTTTTTGTCAATATTGTTGTTTTTTTCGACTACTAACCATGCTCCGGATTTTTCGTGTTGGTACTCTAATATATGATGCTCATCTATTAATAGCTCTTTTTTTAAATTAAAGCCATAGATATTTTGGCAAATTTCTGTAGATTGAGAAACTTCATTTTTCGGAACTTCTGCTGAAACTATAGAAGTTGCTATTGGAAGTATTAACAAAAGTGATAACAAAGATGATACGATTTTCTGTTTAAAAAATAGTTTTTTCATCTAATTTCTCCTTAATTATCTCAAAAATTATAACTGAATTAATTATATCATTATTTTATGTTAAAGTCAATATAATAATAATTAAAAAATATTCCAAAACATTTTATAAAAAGAATAAAAACAAATATTAGAGCACAACATATTATTAATAAAATAAAATTACCAGGAGAGAATATTATGTTAAAAAATAATAAATCGATATTCGAAATACTGTCTAATATTGACGTAGGAAATCACATAGAGAAAAAGAATGGATTGAATTATTTGTCATGGCCTTATGCTTGGGCTGAAGTTAAAAAATTTTTTCCTGATGCAACGTATAAAATAAAGTTGTTCGGAGAAAAAAATTTACCTTATATTTATGATGAAAGTACTGGTTATATGGTGTTTACGTCGGTAACCATAGAAAATATTACCCATGATATGTGGCTTCCCGTTATGGATGCTTCAAACAAGGCAATGAAGTCTGTGAAATATACTTATGATACAAAATATAGAAAAAATATTCCTGTTGAAACAGCTACTATGTTTGATATAAATAAAACAATTATGAGATGTTTGGTAAAAAATTTATCAATGTTTGGTTTGGGACTGTATATTTATGCAGGAGAAGATATTCCTGATTTTGAAAAAACCGCAGAATTAAATTCAAAAAAATTATACGAATTAATACACAGCTTTGAAAATTCGGACAAACTTTTGTCTAATATATTAAAAACATATAACATAAAAAATTTAGAGGAATTGAATTTTAGACAATACTCAGAAGTGTTTAAAAAGCTTAAAGAATGGAAATCTTCAGATGCGAAAGCATAAATAAATATAAGATAAAAAATTTCCACCTTATTTTTAACTCTAAGCCGGAAAATTATATAAAAAAACCTGTTATAAGTACAAATACTACGGGCATAAATTATGTATGGAGTAATCAATTTCATTGAAAGAGTGATAATATTGTGGTTTTTGGAATTTATAAAGATTTTATCTGCAATACCATTTGCCATATTGCACGTGGTTTCTGCTCACTCGTTTCCCAAGCCTCTTTCTGCTAAAGAAGAAAGAAAATATATGAATTTATTAAAATCTGGCAATAAAGACGCAAAAAATAAGCTGATAAAACATAATTTAAGACTTGTAGCTCACATAACCAAAAAATATTATTTTAATAAAAGCGACCCTGATGACCTTATTTCCATAGGCACAATCGGGCTTATAAAAGCTGTAAATACTTTTAAACCGGAAAAAGGCATCAGGCTTTCGAGCTACGCTTCGAGATGTATCGAAAATGAAATATTAATGCATTTTAGAAATTCAAAAAAGACTTCTCTCGATATTTCTATGGACGAACCTATAGAAACCGATAAAAACGGCAACGTCCTTACTCTTATGGACACTATTGCCACAGAGGATTCCGTTGCCGATGAGATAGACACAAAAATAAACATTCAAAAATTAAACAGGTACATAAAGGAATCTTTAAGCCCGAGAGAAAGAACAATCATATGCCTAAGATACGGATTAAACGGACATTCGCCGCTACCGCAGAGGGTTGTTGCTAAAAAGCTCGGCATTTCTCGTTCATATGTTTCGCGGATTGAAAAAAAGGCTATAGAAGTTCTTAAGAATTTGTTCTAGTTTATGTTTTTATCCATTTTGATTTTTTACCGCCTATTTGCGTTTCTTTTTCTTGCGCCGACGCTTACCCTTACCAGACCCTGATTCAGTAGACTCTGGCTTATCAGACCCTGATTCAGTAGACTCTGGTTTATCAGACCCTGATTCAGTAGACTCTGGTTTATCATACCTTGATTCAGTAGATTCTGGTTTAGTAGATTTTGATTCAGTAGGCTCTGATTTAACAGGTTTTGATTGAGCAATTTGTTCTTTAATTTTATTAACAATAAAATTTTTGTCGGCAGTGGTTTTTTCTAAAAAGCCCAGTATAAGCTTTTGTATAGAATTGTTTTGACTTATGATTAAATTTTTTCCCACGCGAAACGCAAATTCATTGCTTTTGATTTTTATTTGATTGTAATACACTTTAAATGTATAATCAATTTTAAATACACTAGTAATATTACTTTCAAATGTTGTTGAAAAAAGTGGTTCTTCACCCTCTAAAATTCTTTTCAAAATATTTAAAGTATTTAAAAGTTTTAAATGATTTGGATAATTAATTGATTCGATTTTTATCAATTTTTTGCCCTCTTTAATTTGCCTATATAAGTCTGTGCAATTATAAGTAGGGTAAGCGTTTGGCATAAGTTTATCAATATAATTTTTTATAAATTTTACTATTCCTTCGACTCTATTTGGTTCGTCGGTAATCATTATAAATAAATTTATGATAATTCTTGCCGTTGGGCCGTCACCGTTATTGTATACTCTTTTTAAATATCCTATTTCAGTTTCAGAAAGTTTATAATTAGAATCTTTTGTGTTCCTTACACCTTTGAATACTTCATCAAAAAGTTTTACCTGGTTATCTTTCAATTTTCCTGACTTAGATGTTAAAATTTTTGACAAATCTGAAAGCGCTTTTTTGAGTTCTTCCATTTTTAATATTGCTATATTTTTTTCTTTTGTTGAAGGTTCCATTTTAGGTAGAAAATTCAATTTTTGAGAAATTATATCTAGAGCTTTTCCGATTTGTGGCATAAGTTTTGTAATTTTGCTTTCTTGTTTTTTGAATGTAGACTTTTTTACTTCCTCCTCGATATACTTAGAAACGGAATTAGTTAAAGTTTTAGATATAGTTTTTTCCATATCTATTTCCTGATTTTTAAACGTTTCCTTGACAAATTTTTTTGATGTATTATCAGGAAATGATTTTTTGTACGTTTTTTCGTATTTTTCAAAACAAGCGGATATCAAGGATCCCAAGTTTGTTTCGAAAAAAGCCTTGTATTTTGGTGCAACTTTTTCTTTTAGAGCTTTTGGTACAATTTCGGTTTCCATATCTGTTGTATAGGAAATAAGGTATTTACTATGAATTCCAAATTCGTTTTGCATGGTTCTGTTCACATAGTTATCTATTGAAGCGGATAAATTCCAAAACATATCCAGTATATTAGAACAAGTTGAAAGTAGTTTTTTATATAAATATTTTAAAAAATAATAAAAATTAATTGCATAATTTGAATATTTTCCAAATATTGATTCTACTTCTGCTTTTTTATCATTTAAAGTTTTATTACCTTCTTTAGATGTTTTTTCTAATTCCGCCCTCATTTGTTTCATCATGGAGTTAAAAACCAACTCTGTTCCTTCAAGAATTGGACTAAGAATATATTCTTTGGTATATATTTTTGTTTCTAAAGGGCATGTCATAGAATGATTAGCCTGATATTCTATTTCGTAAATATAATTTTGTTGCTTATCTATGAGATCAGAGAATATTCTGTCGAGTTCATCATAAAGTTCTTTACTTTTATTATTTGTGAATTTTACATAGTTACTTTTCTCCCGGGGGTGGAATCCTTTATATTTTACATCCGAATTAGAAATTTTGGGCGCAGGAACAAAATTAAGTTTTATATCCATAAAATCACACTTTCATAATTTTTTATATTATGATTATACAATGTGACTTTAAAAATTCAAGCATTATTTAAAAATTTTTCTGTATTTTTCATAAAAATATGTGAAGTTTCCTTCTTTGAGTGATTCGCGAATTTTTTCCATAAGGCTATTATAAAAGTATAAATTATGCATTACTGCCAAGCGCATACCAAGCATTTCTTTGCTTTTCAGAAGATGTCTTACATACGCTTTGGAATGATTGCGGCAAGTAGGGCAATCACACTTTGCGTCCAAAGGAGAAGAATCTCTTTCGTACTGAGCGTTAAGTATGTTGATTGAGCCGTCCCATGTAAAAATTTTTCCGTGACGAGCATTTCTGCTTGGCATGACGCAATCCATTAGGTCTACTCCTCGGGCAACCGCTTCGATGATATTTCTCGGCGTTCCCACTCCCATGAGATATCGGGGCTTGTCCTGCGGCATATATGGTTCGACTGCTTCAATGGTTTCATACATTTCATCCGCAGTTTCGCCTACGGCAAGTCCGCCTATTGCGTATCCGTTTAAATCAAGTTCTCGAATTTTTTTCATGTGTTCAATTCTAATATCTTTATAAGTGCTTCCTTGATTTATGCCGAATAGCATTTGTTCTTTGTTCAAAGTTCCTTCGAGAGAATTCAATTCATCCATCTTTTTTTTGCAACGTTTGAGCCATCTCACAGTCCGTTCGCAGGAATTTTTTGTATATGAATATTCAGCGGGGTTTGCTATGCATTCATCGAAAGCCATGGCAATTGTTGAGGCTAAATTTGATTGAATTTGCATGCTTTCTTCCGGACCCATGAAAATCGCCTTACCGTCGATATGGGACTGGAAGTAAACGCCTTCCTCTCGGATACGGCGAAGCTTTGCCAAAGAGAACACTTGAAATCCGCCGCTGTCTGTGAGAATTGGCTTGTGCCAGTTCATAAACTGGTGCAGTCCGCCCATTTGACGGACAATTTTATCTCCCGGACGCAAATGCAAGTGATAGGTATTACAAAGTTCTACCTGACATTTCAATTCATTCGCTAAGTCAATGGACGATATGCCGCCTTTGATGGCCGCAGCAGTTCCTACATTCATAAAGAAGGGTGTCTGAATGGTGCCATGTACGGTTTCAAAGA
>CABUYS010000015.1 GCA_902495835.1 uncultured Oscillospiraceae bacterium
AGCGGAACAGTAGAAGACCCGTATATAATAAGCACGGCGGAGCAGCTCGACGCTGTAAGAGATAATCATTCGGCAAGCTACAGACTTGCAAATGACATTGATCTTACAAATTATATTGATAAAAAATACGGTGCAGAAGGCTGGAAACCTATAGGAGGACACTACGATCCATATTCGTTTGACGGCAATTTCGACGGAAACGGATACAAAATCAGCGGTTTATGGATAAACAGACCTGCTGAAAGTAACGTAGCCTTTTTCGGAGGTTTTAAAGGAGACAATACTGAAATAAAAAATTTAAATATAGAAATTTCACCAAAAGGTATCTTAGGCCGAAACTCTGTAGGAGGATTAGTAGGAACCAATGACGGAAGCCTTATTAATGGTTGTTCAGTTATCGGGGGTTCTGTAAAAGGTAAAGGCACAGTAGGAAAATTTGTTGGAGAAAATCATAAAATTATTTCCCATTGTTATGCTGCAGGAGAAAAAGTAGTTTATGTGGGAGAAAATTCAGAATTTGCAGACACAGGAATAGGAGGCTTTGTTGGTAGAACATACGTGTCTGGTGCTATCATAGAGGACTGTTTTTCAACGTGTGATATTGAGTCAAAAGGCAATAGAAATAATGGTGGATTTGTAGGTTCGAACTTCAATGATGGTGTAATTCGCAGGTGCTATAGTTCTGGAAATATTAATATAGTCGACGATGACGTTACTTCTTGGACCGGAGGTTTTGCCGGTTGGGATGCACAGTCAGGCATTATCAGTAATTGTTATGCATCAGGCAATGTACTGGGAACACATCGATATCTTTCTGGGTTTTTAGGATGCTTTTCAAGCGGTAGTAATACCAAAATTGAGAATAGTTATGCTTGCTGCAATGAAGTTGGTTGTAATACACAAGAATTTTTGGGAGCTATTAGAAAAGGTAATTCTGCCTTAAAGTGCTATTATGACGAGAGTAAGGGCGTTAAAAAAGCCATAAGATTTATAAATGCAGCCGAAGGTGAATTTACATCAGAGATATACGGCAAAACAACAGAAGAAATGTATAAAAAAGCGACGTATGAAGGTTGGGATTTCGATACGATTTGGAACATAAAAGAAGGAGAAAGCTACCCATACCTGCGTTCAAGTTTGCCAATGTACTACAGTTTCGGCCCGAGAAGTGCAGTATACACGGGTTCAGGCCAGGGTGTTGAGATAACAAAAAACAAGTGCGGTGAAGCTGCAGGAGCAGGAAATGTAAACGCGATAATGTATTCTGGAGCGACAACCAAACCCGTAAACGCAGGAAAATACGATATTTCAGTAAATCTTGGCGCAGGCTCGGCTACAAATCCCGCAACAGGCGTAAAACTTTTGGGATCTTACACAATAGAAAAAGCAACTCTGAGTTTGGATCATTTTAATTATGACCTCTCGACAACGTCGTACGAAGAAGGAGTTAAACGTCCGGCAATACTCAGTGCAAAACCTGGTACAGCCTTTACAAACGAAATAAACGATTTGATAAGAAACGGGAAAATATGGCTAGAATACAAGACCGAAGGTGAAAATTGGACCAAAGACGCGCCTATAAATGCCGCAACATACGAAGTCAAGATAGTTGTCGGAGAAGAAGCAACGAATTTCAAACCTGCCGAATTCACTATCGGAAATTATCTTATAGGAGAAAAACGAAGCATAATTTACAAAAATTACGACGGAAGCGATATTACTGAACTCGACTCTTCTCTGCCCAAAGAATACATCGAAGGCACTGAAGTTTCAATTCCTCAAACGGCTCCAAATTCGGATATGGAGGGTTGGAATTTCCTCGGATATTGGGATTGCGCACTTGACAATTCGCAAGACAGCCTAGTTGATTTGGAAGGTTCAGGATACGAAAACGAAAAATCTTTGAATTTTGAAACAGGTACAAAAGTAGAAACCATTTCCAAAGACTCAAAAGGAGATATAACTGTTTTTGCTCGATATTCTTCAGAAATGTTCGACGCAGACGTGAACGGTCGCGAAAACTATATCTTCGCCTCACCGGGAGTGTTTCCAAACGGAACTACGGCCTCCATGCGAATTCTCGAAAAAGGAACTGAAGAATACGAAAAAGTTCTCGGAAATGTTGACAAAAAGGACAAACACAACGTTAAAATTGTGGAATTTGAAGTGTTTGACAAAAACGGAGAAAAAATTCAGCCCAAAACTTTCTTCGGAGATACCGTCATCGGATTTAAAATTCCCGAAGATTTTAAAGTAGACGATACATCTTTGATAAGAGTCACATCAGGAGAAGACATAAATTTGAGAAGCACTATCTGGTCAGACCCAGAAAATCCTGACCTCAAATACATCGAGGGAACTACCGACCACTTCTCACCTTACGCAATCCTCTCTCCCTGGAGTGATTTCCTCGACGCCGGTGAAAGCGACTTTACCAAAACGGGTGAAACCAACTGGGTTTTAATATCTTTCATCATCTCCGCCATAGTCGTAATCGCCACTCTGGCACTGCTTTGGTACAAAAAACGCCATCCAAAAAATTATAAACACAGCTAATAATAAACATAAATTACTACAAAAAATTCCCGGCAAAACCGGGGAATTTTTAATGATCAAAGCCCTGTTCTACTAGCTGCCTCTAAGCAAAACTGACAGACTTTGTCATATATCAAAAAATCATTTATTTACTATCAACAAACTGGCCTGTGTTTCCAAGTGTTAATTTTTCTCTAAATTTATCTTATTTTAATATGTTCATTTAAAAATTTAGTTAACAATAAATGTAAATTACTACAAAACCCCTCCAGCAAAACCGGAGGGGTTTAACTAAATAAAATACGCGAAGTATAAGTATATAGCAGTAAAAAGATTAGGTTATGAACAAACTTTGTAAACTACTTTAAAGGTGGCAAGTAATCAATTTTCTTAGTTTTTGGACATAATAAAACCAGCTGTTTTGAAATAATCGACATCTTTATTCCTCTATGGGGCTTTTCATACCACGTCTTTTGGATATGGTCATGATTTAATCTCTAAACAGTTCCGATAGCACGAAACCTTAAACCTGAAATTCATATTTAAACATAGAGAGAGCCCAGCACTGCTGGGCTAAAGATTGTATCAACAGATATTCAGGACCGTGGTCGAGGTGACAGGACTTGAACCTGCGGCTTCTACGTCCCGAACGTAGCACTCTACCAAACTGAGCTACACCTCGATTTAAATACATAAATTTTATTCAAAAATATGCACCGCTATGAAATTTTTGCCAAAACTTATCCATTTCTAATTATGGATACGATAACTTATTGTCAAACGACAATCTGACATATCTAACGCACTGATATCGGATCAAAATTTCCGTATTTTACGGGATTAAAAATCATTATTTCACAAACTATCAAAGCATCAACGACGAGATTCGTAATTTTCAACAATTTCCACTCTGCCAACATCAAAATTGGCTGCGGAAGAAGGATTCGAACCCTCACAAACAGAGTCAGAGTCTGCTGTGCTACCGTTACACCATTCCGCATCAACACACTTATATTCTATCAGTATTATTTTTGCGTGTCAATGTTTAGTTTTTAATTATTTTAAAAAATATGTTATTAGAAAAATATTTTCTTTTATTAAGTATGCTAAGATTTTACTTTGTAATAATTGGCAATAAAAAAACATAAGTCTTAAATATAAAAAATTCACTAGGATTATAAAATCCCCTAATTTTGGAGGTAATATCCGTTGAATGGCATATTAAAAAAAAGGATAGTAAATATATCATCAGATTTTCTTTCGTTTTTAGCACTTGTTGCCGCATTTTTTTGTTTAATAACTAAAATCAGAAGTTCGTTTCGTTTGAACGTTGAGGGTATAAGCGTAGCGGCGGCGAAATCGGTTTTTCCACGCGGAAATATAAAAATTTTTTCCAAATTAAAGAATATTTCGAACAGCAAAACAAATATTAACTTTAAAGAAGAAATGAAAGAAATCAAAACTCAAAAACAAAACGATTCTTCTGAAATTTATAAAAGGTCAAATATGTCGCTTCCCGAATTTAAAAATGACAATGAAGAAGAATATCACTCTTCTGACGAACCGACTCATAAAATTATAGAAAGTCAATTCAGTTCGGGCGGAACTAAGTTTGAAAATTTTTATGTAAAAAATACTACGAGTCAAAATATAAATATAGGAGAAGAGCTTAGTAACGCACCGGAAATATCCATAACCGAAACAAAAGATCCTCAAGTTTTAATTTTTCATACTCATACGTCAGAATCATACATGAATCGTGATGAAGGGTTCTTTTATGAAAGTTTTTATCCAAGGTCGCTAAACAATGAAAAAAACGTCACTCGTGTAGGTCAGGCCATAACCGATAAATTGATTGAAAACGGAATAAATACAGTTCACGATACAACTTATCATGATAATCCGACTTATAACGGTTCATATTGCAGAGCGGCTCAAACAATTAAAAAAAATCTTGAAAAATATCCGTCTATTCAGGTTGTAATAGATATTCATCGTGACAGTCTCGGTTCAAAAGAAACAGGTAAAATTAAACCAACGTTTAAATATAGCGGCAAAAAGGCGGCTCAGCTTATGGTTATATCAGGATGCGACCCTGACGGAAATTTAGGATTCCCAAATTGGAGAAAAAATTTGAGACTTGCACTTAGGGTTCAAAAATACTGCGAGACTCTATTTCCGGGAATAACACGACCACTTAATTTTTCCAAAGTAAAATATAATGAACACCTGACGCCCGGTTCTCTTTTAATAGAAGTAGGAAGTGATGCAAATACGCTTGAAGAAGCTGTAAATACGGGTACGATGCTCGGGGAAGCTTTATCAAAATTATTAAATGATTTAAAAAAATAGAGGATTAAAAAAATGAAAAACAAGTCTTTAAAATATTTCATTGTTTCAATGTTTTCGACGCTTTGTATTCTTGCTTTGTTTGCGGGATTTACAATCGTTGAAAAAAATGCTCAAAACATTATTTATTCCGAGCCTTCGCCGTTTTTTTCATATACCATAAAAAATTCAACGCTTAAGTCTTTAAAAATTCATTTTATGGGGAAAAATATGGTTTTTAATTTCTAATCAAAAATGGTATAATTAACTATAAATAAACAACATAACAAAGGAATAAAGCTAATGAATATTGTACATCGAAAAATTAATTGTTTTTTTTATGTATTTTCAGTTTCTGCATGTTTGACTTTTTTGCTGTGTCCGACTAACGCAAATGCTCAAGAAGGAAATGCACCTCCTCAGGCTTCTTCGCAAACGAATACCGAAAAAGCAAAAAAAGTTGAAAAAATTAAAGAAAAGCCTAGTTCGCCGAGTTCAAATGAAACACCGAAAAAAGCAAATGAAAAAAAAGAAACCGCACAGAGAAAAAAGCAGGTAAAGCCCGCAGAACAAAACAGTGCGGAAAAAATCAATTCGGAAAATAAGACAAAAAACGAACCCAAAACGACTGAAACAAACAATGAAGCCGAATCGGAGAATAAAAACTCCGAAAATGAAGATTCGTCTAAGAGTAATTCCGAAAAGAAAATTTCAAAAGTCAAAAAAACAGAAAACAAAGAGCCTGAAACTAAACAGGAAAACTCTGATGAATCTGTTAAATTGCCCGAGATAAGTGACGCAGAAGTAAATGCGTCGATTTCTCAAGTAAAAAACACTTTAAAATCTAAATCACAAAAACCGAATATTTGGCTTACGGTTCTTTCTTGGACACTTATGTGTGCGGGTCTTCTGATTATTTTTAAAATACTTATGAGTAATCTTAAAATCCCCAAAAATTTTGAACCTCAAATAAAAATCAAACATGGTTCTCCGAAAAACAAAAGAAAAAACAGGTATAATTTAAAATACTAAATACGCGAAAGGGCGACGTATATGGAAAGCAGTAATATAAAAAATCTTGACGGAATTAAAAAAATTCATTTTATAGGAATAGGCGGTTCAGGCATGTTTCCGCTTGCAAAAATTTTGTATTCTCAAGGATTTGAAGTCACAGGTTCGGATATTTACGAATCTGATACTATGGAAAAAATTGAAAAACTGGGAATAAAAGTAACACTGAATCAAAAGAAAGAAAACATACAAAACCACGATTTGGTTGTATTTTCAGCGGCAATAAAAGAATCAAACCCCGAAATTGTAGCGGCCAAAGAAAAAAGTATTCCGATAATAGAACGCAGTGTATTGCTTGGAATAATATTTAAAAATTATAAAAATTCAGTAGCAGTGTCGGGAACTCACGGAAAAACCACAACAACTTCGATGATTACTTCCGTTTTGCTAGATGCAGGAAAAGAGCCTACCGCAGTAATAGGAGCATCGCTTAAGAAAATAAACGGAAACAGTTGTACGGGAAATTCGGATATAATTGTAGGGGAAGCGTGCGAGTATGTGGACAGCTTTTTGCAGCTTTTTCCTTCAATCTCTGTGATAACCAACGTAGACGCAGACCATCTGGATTATTTCGGAAGTTTGGAGAATGTAAAAAAATCATTTGGTAAATTTGCTTCTCAAACAAAAAAATTAATTATCGTAAACGGTGATGACGATAATTCAAGAGACTGCGTAAAAGATGTTAAAGTGAAAAAAATATTTTTCGGAACGGGGGAAGATAACACCTATTCCGCTCGTAATGTAACCTATACAAAAATGCAGCAAGCAAAGTTTGATATTTTTAAGGGAAGCGAAAAAATATCTCACATTGAACTTACAGTTCCGGGGAAGCACAATTTATACAACGCTTTGGCAGCTTTTATTGTTTGCTCGGAGTTGGAAGTGCCCAGTGAAGTTATTTCTAAATCTTTGCACGAATTTTCGGGAGCTCACAGAAGATTTGAAATTTTGGGCAAGATAAACGACATAACTGTAGTTGATGATTTTGCACATCATCCGACAGAAATAAAAGCAACGTTAAATGCAGCTTCAAAAATGGGATTTAATCGTGTTTGGGCGGTTTTTCAACCTCACACTTATTCTAGAACATATATGCTTCTAGGTGATTTTGCAGAAGCTTTATCGATTGCGGACAAAGTGGTGGTATCTGAAATTTTACCTGTAAGAGAAGTAAATACCTATGGAATTCATTCTCGCGACTTGACCGATAAAATAGAAAATTCCGTATATATTCCCGACTTTGAGCAAATCACCGAACATATATTAAAAAATGCGAGACCCGGAGACTTGGTTTTAACTTTGGGCGGAGGAAATGTTTACCGATGTGCAAATATGATAAAAAGCGGTTTGGAAAAATTGAACTCTTAATCCGTTGTTTGCGGTAAAATTTATTTAATTAAACCATGTGATTAAAAATATAATCCTATTTTGATTTATAAAGTTGCATAAAAATTTTAATTTTGACAAAATGCATCTTAAAATGTAATATTATGATGTATTTTCTTTTGAAGTATATTATAATTAATTAGTAAATTTAAATCAGAAAGGAAAAATCATATGGCTGTATTATTTGAAAAAAGCAATACAAAATTTAATCTTATGAAAGCTTTTGCAGGGGAAAGTCAAGCCAGAAACAGATATACCATGGCTGCCTCTCAAGCGAAAAAAGAAGGATTAAATATAATAGAAAAAGTATTTACTTTTACGGCAAATCAAGAAAAAGAACATGCTGAACTTTTTTATAAGAAACTTTCTCCCGTTTATGGAAGTAATATAAATATAGAAGGAGGATACCCTGTAGATATTTACAATAATTCTTTGGATTTGCTTAAATGTGCACGTAACAATGAATACGAAGAATACAACAATGTTTACAAATCATTCGGAGACGAAGCCAAATCAGAAGGATTTGATGATATTGCGAATGCTTTTTACAGAGTAGCCGAAGTAGAAAAAATTCATGGTGACAGATTTGGAAAATTTATTGAACTTATCGAAAACGATGAATTATTCAAATCAGATAAAGAAGAACGCTGGATTTGCTTGAACTGCGGATATATTTACACTTCAAAACAAGCAATTGAAAATTGTCCCGTTTGTGAACACGGAAAAGGATATCAAATACGCCATGACTGGGTGTTAATCTAGCTACAAGGCGGTATAAGATATAAATTAGAAAATAAAAGAAAGAAGATGTATTTAAATGTCATTTGAAAGAACTTACATTATGTTGAAACCGGATTGTGTGAAAAGAAAATTAATGGGTAAAGTGATTTCGAGAATTGAAAAAAAGGGTTACACAATTTCAAATATAAAAATGATGAATCTAAATGAAGATATTCTTAGAGAGCATTATGCACACATTGCCGACCGTCCTTTTTTCCCGGATATTGTTGAATATATGACATCCGGACCTGTTGTCGGAATGATAGTTGAAGGCGAAAACGCAGTTAAAGGCATGAGAATACTTATGGGACCTACTAAATTTGAAGAAGCTCCTGCAGGAACAATTCGCGGAGATTTTGCAATGAGCACAAGCGAAAATATAGTACATGGTTCTGATTCACCGGAAAACGGCGAAATAGAAATAAAAAGATTCTTTGGAGAAAATGCTTAATAAAATAAAAAATTCCCGAGATTTATTTCTTGGGAATTTTTATGCAAAAAACTAAGTTATAATTGCGTCTTTCGGTGGAACTTGAGTGATGTAAGAAGGGTAAAAAACTCCTTAGGTTTGTAAACTGCTAAAGGAAAAACAAAACTAGGGAATTAAAAATGAATGACACATAAGTTCATTACATACAAAACGGAAAAAGAAGTTTAATGATACTTAAGAAATTTGCACACGGTGACCGTAAAAGATATTATGTAGACACAGTAGGAAACAGGTTGAAGCAAGATGAGTTAGAAGAACCATTGAAATTTAATAAAATAGACTTATTTGTGTGTTGCAAGTAATAATCTTTTCGCAAATGCTGAACCGTATTAACATCGTTTAAAAATTTTGAGTTTAATTAAACCTTCTAAGTGTAAGGAAAAAGTATAAATTCTCGCCTTTATAAATTACTGTATATTTAATACACAGGTTTCAACCGTGAATCAGAGGCTAAGTTAATAACCCGCGGTATACAGAGGAAAATCTAAAAAACTTTAGCTTTAAACAATGAATAAATTATCACATGTAAGAAATAATTTACGCACCAAGTTTTTGTTATTTAAATATTTTAAGCGCACGGAAGAAGATATAAATTAAACTATCGTATGCTTAATATGTAGGCGTTAATCGTGGTACATAGTTTAAGTTAGAAAAGCGGTGTATAAGAGAAAAAAATTTAGCTTTAAACAACGAATAAGTTATCACATATGAGAGATAACTTATGTATTAGCCTATATCGATTTTCATTATTTAAACATTTTAACTTCGTCGTCGGTTAAATTACGCCATTTTCCGGGACTCAACATTCCGAGTTTAAGCACTCCGATTGATATGCGTTTAAGACGTGCTACTTCCAGTCCAAGTGATTCGCACATTTTTCTTATTTGACGATTTCTTCCTTCTTTTATCGAAATTTCCAGTACGACTCTGTTTTTTTGATGAACTAAAACATTTACACGAGCAGGTTCGGTGTATCTTCCGTCTATTTCTATTCCTGTACATAATTTTGTGAGCTGGTCTTCGGTTAAATTGGGTCTAATTGTGACTCTGTAAGTTTTCCACACATTTTTGGAAGGATGAATGAGTCTATTTGCAAATTCACCGTCGTTGGTCATTATAAGAAGCCCTTCTGAATCTTTATCCAATCTTCCTGCGGGATAAACTCTTTCGGGAATATCTTTAACTAAATCGGCGACGCATTTTCTGCCTCTTTCGTCGCTCATGGTAGTGATAAATCCTCGAGGTTTATTAAGCATGATATAGTAGCGAGTGCTTTTATTTTCCTTAATTAATTTGTCGTCTATTGTTACGACATCTTTTTTTGGATTAACTCGGTCGCCCAATTTTGCAATTCTACCGTTAATTTTAACTCTTTTGTCTTCTATGAAACATTCTGATTTCCTACGTGAAGCAACCGAACACTGTGATAAATATTTTTGCAAAACCATAGTGTTGTTTGCGTCACTTTTTTTTACAAAATCCATTATAAATTTTTCACCTCAAATTAATGTGTTATTTGAAACCAAATAAGTTTTTGAAAAAATCACCTATATTTTGAAAAAAATTTTTTTTGCATTTTACAGGAGTTTTTATTTCCGTATTTGATATTATTTGATTTTCTCCTATTATTCTGTCATCTAAAGAGTATACCACTTTTCCTACTATTTGTCCTTTCTCTACGGGAGATTTCACCGAATTTGCCAACTCTACTTTGCGTTTAACTTTATTTTCGTCACCTTTTTTAAAACTTTTGGAAAATTCTGATACTCCGACTGCTTCGATATTTCCTGAATTTTTATTTTCGACGGGAATAGAGGCTCTAAAACTTCTGTCGTCAAATGATTTAGAAACAGTATTTTCAAATCCAAAATTGTAAAGCTTTGTGTGATCATCCCAATCACTCGGGGCATTAAGTGTAACGCAAACAAGTCTTACTCCGTTTCTCTCCGCACAAGAAACCAAGCATCTTCCTGCAGCTTTTGTAAAACCTGTTTTAACTCCTATGCACCCTTCATAAAGCCTGAGAAGTTTATTGTGATTTCTGATATTCACAACTTTTGCAGGATTTACAAATTTAACTTTCATGCTTTTTTGAGAAGCAATTTTAGCAAAATCTTCGTTTTCCATAGCGTAAGCTCCAAGCAGAGCCATATCTTTTGCGGTTGAATGATGATTGTCTTTATCCAGTCCCGAAGGGGTACAAAATTTTGTATCTTGCATACCTATCAATTTTGCTTTTTCAGACATTAAATTTATAAATTTTCCCGTATCTCCGCCTACAGCTATAGCCGCTGCGTTTGCAGAGTCGTTTCCGGAGCATAGGAGCATTCCCTTTGCAAGTGCGTCGAGATTTACAATGTCTCCGGGCATAAGTCCCATAGAAGTGCCTTCTACTCTAACCATTTCTTCAGTAATTTCCACTTCTTTATTCCCGCAAGCTTGCATGCGTTCCAAAGTCAGTAAAGCGGTCATTATTTTTGTCGTGCTGGCCATAGGTAGAGGCTGAGTTTCGTTTTTTGACCATAAAACACTTCCCGAATCCGCACAAATCAAGATTGCGGATTTAGCCGAAACATTCAAATTGTTTTCAGCGGCAGTGCAATTATATTCGGAAACGAAAAAAGTAAGCGTGCATATTAAGAAACATATTAATTTTTTTAACTTTAACATTAACAGAGCAAAAAATTGCTCATTTCACCTCTCATATAAAATCTATATAAAATCATATGCACTGATTTTAAAAAAAAGGAGAGATATTTTACCAAATATAATTTTTTTGAATTAATTATCCATAACCTGCCAATAATAAAAATATCTGGAAATTATTGGTCGGGGGGTAGAGCTATGTCTTACGGAAAAGTTAAAATTTGCGGAATAAACACATCAGGTTTGAAAACATTGCCCGAAAAAGAAAAAATTCGACTGTTAAAATTGACTCGAAACGGAGATAAAAAAGCTCGAGAAGAACTTATAAACGGAAATTTAAGATTAATATTAAGTGTAATACAACGCTTTTCGGGAAGAGGAGAAGCGTTTGATGATTTATTTCAAGTTGGTTGTATAGGACTTATTAAATCAATAGATAATTTCGATATATCTCAAAATGTAAGATTTTCTACTTATGCTGTACCTATGATAATAGGAGAAATTCGCCGACATCTCCGTGATAACAATTCAATACGTGTAAGCCGTTCAATGCGTGATACAGCGTACCGCGCAATGCAAGTAAAAGAACAAATTCTTGCTTCAAAAAATAAAGAGCCCACCATAGAAGAAATTGCTCAGGAAATGGGTGTTTCGAAAGAAACCGTGGTACTGTCTTTGGAGTCCGTTGTAGAACCCATTTCGCTTAATGAACCTGTTTTTTCAGACGGAGAAGGAGACACCGTTTATATAATGGACCAAATAGGGGACAACGACGGAGACGCAAACTGGTTAGGTGAAATATTTTTAAAACAAGCAGTAAAAAAACTTAGCACAAGAGAAAAAAATATACTGTCTCTCAGATTTTTAAAAGGCAATACGCAAACGGAAGTTGCCAAAAAAATAGGAATAAGTCAAGCTCAGGTATCTCGCTTGGAAAAAAATGCAATGAAAAAAATAAAAGATAATTACTAAAACTTATAAAAAACCACCGGCTTAACCGGTGGGAATTTATTGTATTCAGAAAACCACGCGAAAGCCCGCGTGGCTCGGTGGAATCTTAAATGATGTAAGAAGGACATAAAAACTTCTTTTTCTGTAAAATATATTAGCGGTCTGAGAACTGATAAAGATAAATCAAAAGAATAACATTTAAAGTGAATGACACATAAGTTCATTACGTAAAAATTGGAACCTAAAATATTATAAAGATAAATAGGAGTTATATTTATAAAATAAAGAAGATGAAATTGGAGAACAGTTGACATTTAATAACATGTGCCTATTTATGGGTATCAAGTAACAGTTTTTTATAAGCAACAAACTTTAAACAGCATTATTTAGAATCAGATAGTAGTACAGAGTTTTAAGCTTTAAAAAATAATCATCCATCCTAGCTGGTAGATGGTTATTTTAATGTTTTTTATGTGTAAGTATTTAAATTACATATTTTTAAAGTATTCAATAAAATTAATAAGTATTTTTTTATCGCAATCGTATGTTAGGTGGTCATGAGCTTCTTTGAAGTTAAACCACTTTATTTTTTCAACTTCGCCTATTTGAGGAATTGTTTTATCGCTACTTGCTTTGGCGCAGTAATACACTGCTTCGTTTATTGTTTGGGGTTTTATGGAAAAATGCGTAGAGCTTCTAAATTCCGGAATTATTTTAACATCAAGTCCTGTTTCTTCTTTTATTTCTCGAACTGCGGTTTCTATTTCTGTTTCATTGTTTTCAACGTGCCCTTTCGGAAATCCCCACCTAAGTTCGTTGTCGTGCATAAAACCAATTAACAAAATTTTACACTCGTTATCAATTTCTTTAAACACAATTGCTCCGCAAGATTTTTCGTAATGCGAAAAATTCATTAATTCATCTGATATGAAAAAATTCCCGGATTTATCTTTTTTGAAGTCTATTACGTCAATGACGCTTTCTGTGTTGATTGGCTTGTAAATATGGTAAGAATAAGCACTGTATTTATTTTTTTCATATTTTATTTCAGATGTTAATCTGTCGGCGTCTATGCATAACACAACAAAATCATTTTTGATGCTTTTCAAATTTTTATTTGCTATATTTAAAATTTGACTAAACTCACAGCAGCGTATAAAACCGTCTTTATCTACTAAAGATTTTCCATATGATTTTATATTAAAGCTTTTAACCCATTCTTGTTTTTTTGCAATATGAAATAGCAGCATATATTTGTTATCCTTTTCATAAAATCATATTCTATGCGTTATTTTACCATATTTAAAATAAAAAATCAGCGATTATTCAGCAGTTGAATTATAAATTTCAGTTACTGAATTAAATCGCTGTCAATTTATTTATTATCTATATCCTAGGACTTCACAAATTCTTATACTGTCTGAGTTTGAAAACGATAACTCCGGAGAAGTACTTGAAGCGGTAATATTACCACTGTTATTGACGCTAATTGTTACATAATTAATTACTATATGTAAAAAACTTTCCTTAAGTGCGTTATCGGTTAATTCTGATATACTTAAACTTGCTTTTTTGGATAGTGGATTAGGAATTCGGAATGATGAAAAATTTTCACTGTTGGAGCGGTAAAATATTTCCAGATAGTTAAAATTTGATGATACTTCACTTATTGTTACAGTTCCCGTAATTCCCATTGAGTTGCTATAGAGTACTACCGGTTCTTTGATACCTAAAGCGGTTTTTGCTTCTTCAAGAGTTGACGCACCAGTACCGCCCTGAGAAATAGGAATTACTTTTGAATTTAGTTCATTTACGGCGTCTACCAAAGAAGTTTTTTGAGTAGTGGTTAAGCTGTCGAGTGAACCGATTCTTGATGATAACACTCCTGTTTCATTCGTGAAATTTTCTAATTGGTCTTCAGTTTCTTTGACTTGATTTAAAGTTTGAGTCAGCACAGTAAATTCAGATGTACTTTCAATAGCCTCGGAAAAATCTTTTTCTGAAGCCACTATCAATTGCAATCCGGTTACTCTTAGCAGCGAATTATTGGTATCGATTATTTGAAATTCACATTCAAGAGCTCCAGCAACGCTCGACATTTGAGAGGTTAAAGAAACAGTTGCGGTACTATTTTCTGTGTCTACGGTGCAATTGTTATAAATTGTTGTTCCGTCCGGTTTTTCTGCGTAAAGAATAACTTGTTTTCCTTCTAGACTTAAAGTTCCGTCTGTGTTTTCAAAAGTGATTTCGATGCACCGTGAGTTTACTTCGCCTTGATTTACAACCACAGTAATAATGTTTTCTTGCCAAGTGTAAAGCTTTAATTTTTTTGTTGTCATTAGATTGTCCTCCTTGAAAAATTTGTACCTTCATTAAAGGACAATAAAAAATAATAATTTGCATTAAATGAAGCAAGTTATTTGAAATTTAATATATTTTGACTGATATTTGAGTATTGACGATGTTTAATTCATAATTGTATATTTTTGATACTAAATTACTTTTTAAACTGTTTGTTTGGATTAAATACTTTATAAAATCATTAGGATGTAAATTCAGAATATGAAATTTATTTTTAAAATCATAACTACGCATAAGAGACATAGTTTGGAAACTTTATAAGGATATAAAAGTGCCGGACATTCCAAGACTGCTGACTTTCACTGTGTTAAAGGCTAAAAAATTATATAAATATTTCTTGGTTTTGAGTTTGTCCATAATCTGATTTTTTAATATATCTTTATATTGTTGCAGTGTTTAAATCTCACTGTACTTACGTAATACGCTTCTTAGAAATATTTGTTTTCAAATTTATATTTTAAATTTACGTTACTTACAACTATCGTTGCACTTTTTGGGTATTCCATCATTCGCGATATACTATATTTTTGGGTTGTTGATAACAGCGTGTATAGTCTGATATCATGTGTATTTTTTAGCTCTGTTCCTTTTCGATACAAATTTTTTACTATTTTTTTCTGTATGTAGCGTTAATACCATGTGACACTTGTGTAATCGTTTGCTATGTAATAAATTTTGAATCACAAACAACTCTTCTTTACTATACTCTAAAAAGATGTTATTTTACTTAAAGTTTAATCTTATGCGCATGGCGCTAGGCTTTTGAAATGCGGTTTACTTCATCTATTTAAAACACAATAGAAAAACCTGTAATTTGAAGTGCAGGCGAGTATAAGATTGCAAATTCATCACATTTTTATATTTAAAAACTTTGCGTTACAAATAGTGCTCCTCTTTATTTTTGTGTTTTGAATTTCATCACTATACTCTAAAAATACGTTATTTTACTTAAAGTTTAATCTTATGCGCATAGCGCTAGGCTTTTGAAGTGCGCTTTACTTCATTTATTTAAAACATAATAATAAAGATTCACCCGCATAGCGGGTAGTATTTCCTTTTCGGGCACATCCCTAATATTCTTGGCAAGCCACAAGTGGCTTACTTGCCAACCTGACAGCCATGTATTTGTTACTTACTACACTTTAAAAGGGTCTCTTGGATCAAATAAACTTAATTGATTACTTTCTTGATCTTTTTTAACTGATTTTTTATATATTTCTTATCGTTTTTGCGTTTTTCCCTGATGTGTCCACATAATAACCTTTGTGACAAAATTCTCAATTCCTATACGCAAATTTCCTGTTTACAAACCTCTGAAATATCATCAAACTGCTTTTTCCTTTATTAATTTCCAAATTGCCGATTTAAAATAAATTTTTGTATTTATTATATTTGTTACACCGTTTAAGATTTACTGAACTATGCGGGCTTTCGCGTGATTTTCTATACACAAAAAACCTGCGATTTGAAACGCAGGTGAGTAGTAAGATTATAAATTTTTCACAAATTAAATTGTTTGAAATTTATACGACAATTACGTTAATCCAATTCATTAAAATATATATCATACCAAACAATAAAGATGTATATAGTCCAAATTTTACGGCTGTTGTCCCACTTTCCGCTATAGTGGTCATCCAGAAATTTAATGAGTTCTTCGCAGTTGAAAAATTTTTCTGCGGTTTCAGACAAAAATGCATTTTTGACAATTCCATAATATTTTTTATCTCGCAGCCACACTCTGGTCGGAACAGGGAATCCTAATTTTTCTTTTTGAGCGGTGTCTATGGGAAGACGTTTCATTGCGGCATGACGTAAAGCATATTTTGTGTTTTCTCTGGGTGCTTTTAAGCTTGTCGGAAGAGTGGAAGCAACTTTGAAAACTTCTTTATCCAAAAACGGAACTCTAAGCTCCAAAGAGTTTGCCATACTCATTCTGTCAGCTTTAAGAAGTATATCGCCAACCATCCACATGTTTATGTCAAGATATTGCATTTTGGTGACATCATCGTAGTTTTGAATTTTTTTGTAAAGATTTTTGCACAAGTCCTGTGGTCGAGTTGCTAAAGCGGAATTTTTAAGAATTTTTTTCTTATCTTCTTGAGAAAACATAAATGCATTTCCGATGTATTTATTTTCTGTAGTATTTTCTCCGCGTATTATAAAGCTGCGTCCTTTAAATCTAAACGGTATTTTCTTAACAACATTCGCAAGGAACGTTCTTGCTTTTTGATTGAATATTTTTTGGTACAACTTAAACACTCGGGGTTCGTTATATATTGTATAACCTCCGAATAATTCATCGGCACCTTCTCCCGAAAGTACTACTTTAACATGTTCGCTTGCCAATTTCGATACAAAGTAAAGAGCAATGCAGGAAGGGTCCGCCAAAGGCTGGTCCATGTGATATTGAACTTTTTTTATTGAAGACCAAAATTCATCGGAAGTAATTACTTTGAAGTAATGCTTTAAACCTACTTTTTTTGCTAAATTTTGAGCCCAAGTAATTTCGTTGTATTTTTCACCGAAATCAAATCCCACTGTAAACGCTTTTTGTCCTGCAAAATATGAAGAAACATAACTTGAGTCTACTCCGCTTGATAAAAAGCAACCTACTTCAACGTCGCTTATCCTGTGAACGTCCACTGAATTTTTAAATACATTTTCAATTTGTTTTGATGCTGTTTCCAAATCCAAATTTGGATTGATGTTGAATTTAGGTTCGAAATATCTTTCTATAGAAAGCTCATTGTTTTTGTATTGTAGGAAATGCCCCGGCATTAAGCAGTATACACCTTCAAAAAATGTTTCCGGCGGAACAGCGTATTGGAAAGAAAGATAATTATCTAAAGTTTTGTAGTTGAATTTCTTTTTAAATGTCGGAAATGCAAGAATGCTTTTTATCTCCGAAGCGTATACAAAATTATCGCCTATTTGAGCCCAATGCAAAGGTTTGATGCCAAATGGGTCGCGAGCCATAAAAAGAGATTGATTTTCTCTGTCCCAAATTGCAAACGCAAACATACCTCTTAACTTGGGCAAAAGTTCGGTTCCCCATTCTTCAAATCCGTGTATTAAAACCTCTGAATCTGCTTGAGTGTAAAATTTATGATTTTTTTTAATCAATTCTTCTTTTAATTCTTTGTAATTGTATATTTCTCCGTTGAATGTAAGAACCAGTGTGTTGTTTTCGTTGTATATAGGCTGAGTTCCGCCGTCCACGTCTATTATGCTAAGACGTCTAAAGCCCATTGCTATGTCTTTGTCGATAAAAAACCCTGAACTGTCAGGACCACGGTGAATTATAAGGTCAGTCATGTTTTCTATTACTTTTGTTTTATTGGAAAGATCTCCTGTGAATCCGCAAATTCCACACATATTTTTTCCTCCTGTGTTTTTGTGGGTAATATTTTTATAAAAATTACAATCAAAATGAATTATACCACGCATACAAACAACTTACAATTTGATTTCAAACAGATATATGTAGTGAATAAAAATAGTAATATTATGGAATTAAAATGTTAATTTAGATGAATTTATCTTATGCGATAATTTTGATTCTTTGAATTTTTTAAACTGCGAGAATATTTTATTTTTAGCAATAGGGGAAAAATTATACTTTACTGATTTCATATTTTTGATAACATAATAAGCATCCCCCCAGCCTAGCTGGGGGGATTTCTTTAACGGGCAAAGCCCTGTACTACTAGCTGCATCTAAAGGAGGTTGATATGGTCTGACGCTTGCGAAGGATTCGTTGATTGATATCCATAAATAGGTATATATTCTTAAATGTTAACTGTTATCTCAATTCATCTTCTTTATTTTCTAAACATAGCTCCTATTTTTAATATTTTATATTCATAAAGTATTTTGCCACAAATACTATATGGTATTCGTGGTTTAACTTTTTATATGATAAATTTATGTCATTCATTTTGAATGTCCTCCTTTTGATGCTTTCTTTAGCAGTTTCCAGACCACTATTATATTCTACATCAAAAGGAGTTTTTATTTCGTTCTTACATCGCTTAAGCTATCAC
>CABUYS010000016.1 GCA_902495835.1 uncultured Oscillospiraceae bacterium
AATGATTTATATAAGCGTTTGGATGTCTGTAATCGTTGTATTGTTCGTTTTTGTACTTTTAAAAATTATTTCTTCTCCGATTAAAAAAAGCGGTGAATATTTTGTCAAACAACAAAACGATTTGGGAGACATTAACGGATATATAGAAGAAATGATTAACGGTCAAAAAGTTGTAAAAGTATTTTGCCATGAAGAAAAAGCCGTAGAAAAATTCAAAGTCAAAAACGACACTCTGTGTTTAAGCGGAACAAAAGCAAATTCGTGCGCAAACTCAATTATGGCTGTTATGATGCATATAGGATATGTCCTATATTTTATCCTTACGATTGTCGGCGGTTGGATGGCTATCGAAAAAATTCCTAATTTATGCTTAACCGGTACAAACGTTTTGACTTTGGGTATGATTGCTTCTTTTCTTCAACTTTCAATAAATTTTATAAATCCCGTGAGCAGAATCGCTCAACAGTTTAATTCCGTTACAATGGCTTTGGCGGGAGCAAAACGAATATTTGATTTTATGGATGAAAAAAGCGAAGAGGACAGCGGCACAGTTGAACTCGTATATGCTGAAAATAAACACGGCAAATTGACTGAAACAAAAAATCCTACAGATTTGTGGGCATGGAAAATTCCAAAACCTGACGGTTCTTTTGCATATAAAAATCTTGAAGGTCATGTTGTATTTTCTCACGTTGACTTTGGATACGAACCTGAAAAAACGGTACTTCATGATATAAATCTTACGGCTCTTCCAGGTCAAAAAATTGCTTTTGTGGGAGGAACCGGAGCAGGAAAAACTACTATTACTAATCTTATCAACCGATTTTATAATATAAATAACGGCTCCATAGTTTATGACGGAATGAATATAGAAAAAATAAAAAAATCCGATTTGAGGCGTTCTATAGGAGTAGTTTTGCAAGATGTAAAATTGTTTACCGGTACCGTAATGGAAAATATAAGATACGGAAAAACCTACGCTTCCGATAAAGAATGCATTGAAGCCTCAAAACTTGTAGGTGCTCACGGTTTTATAAATTTGTTACCTCAAAAATATCAGACAATTATAAGCGGTAGTGAAAGTAATCTTTCACAAGGCCAAAGACAATTGATTTCAATTGCCCGAGCGGCTGTTGCAAATCCTCCCGTAATGATTTTGGATGAAGCCACATCATCAGTTGATACCGTTACGGAAATGATGATCCAAAAAGGAATGGACGCTCTTATGAAAGGCAGAACGGTATTTGTTATTGCTCACCGTCTTTCAACCATACAAAATTCGGACAAAATAATCGTTTTAAAACAAGGCCATATAGTCGAAGAAGGAACGCACAGTGAATTAATTAATCAAAAAGGAGAATATTATCAGCTTTATACAGGCACATTTTCAAATAAGTGATTGACAAATTATTAAAATATGATATAATTATATTTAAGTAATAATTCCAAACAAATAAAGGAGTTTTGAATTTATATGAGTAAATTGTCAAAAGCTTTAAATAAAATGTCTGCCTTTGTTCTTAGTTTATCAATGCTATTTTGCTTTACTTTGTTTTCAAATGCTTCAAACTGCAGTGCACTTGACAAATCATCTTCGAAAAGTATTAAAATATCTGAAAAAGATCTTGAAAAATATTCGGATATGGGCGTGTTTAAGAAACTTTTTAAAATAAATGAATCTTCAGACGGTAAATGGAGATACGTATTCAATGATGACGGAAAAGATACGATTACACTTGTTCAAGCCATGTCTGACGTTCCTTGCGAATTGAATTCTACAATTGACGGATATAAAATAACTCGTGTTTCAAATATGTTTTCATATATAAAAACAGTAGCGGATTATCATTGGGCTGCTAAAGGAGAATTCTTGGGAGCGGTTTTGTTCTCGGTTTTAGCAGTAGTAGCTACTTGTGGGATTGCAATTCCGTTTATAGTCGCGATGGCAGGGTTTGCGAGTGATAAACAGAATTTGGAAACAACAATAGGAACAACTTACTGTGATATTTATTCAAACGTTACATCTATAAATTTAGAATACTGCATAGTTATAGGAGAAGGCTCTTTTGCCAACTGCAAAAGCTTAGAAAAAGTAAGTCTTCCAAACTGCAAATCAATCGGAAAAGGCTGTTTTAAAAATTGTGAAAATTTATCGGATGTAATTATGCCTCAAGTTGAAAAAATTCCCGAAGAAGCGTTTGCCGGTTGTAAAAATTTAAAAAATATTGTAATTCCAAGTTGCAAAACAAAAGAAAAAGATTGCTTTAAGGGCTGCGAAAGCTTAGATAAAGCAAATACCCCTAAAGCAAAAGTCGCATAAAAATCTATTAATATTATTTCGTATTTATTTTTTAGATGTATCATTTTGAGCTGATTTATTGTTCCCCATAAGCGTTTTGATACCTAAAACTATTATTCCAACTGCAGCCAAAACTTTAAAAATCATATCGTTGTTTATGAAATGTTGTTGCTGTAAGAGCAAAACTACTCCTATAGAG
Source organism: uncultured Oscillospiraceae bacterium (assembly GCA_902495835.1). GTDB lineage: Bacteria > Bacillota > Clostridia > Oscillospirales > Acutalibacteraceae > UMGS1491. The sequence goes on from CABUYS010000016.1 coordinate 2,499, forward strand.
AGCACTATAAGGCTTGGGATTTTGTCCTTTTTCTTAAACAGGTCTATTATCGACGGAACTATAATAAAAATAGTCCACCAGCCCTCAAAAAATATATTAAAAAGTCCTGTAGAATTTCCCAAAAGACCCAATCCGACAAATATAAGACATATACCCCAAATTATCGACATGGCAATTCCCTCCTTTTTTGTATAATATATGTTTTCTTTTATATAATTTTAAAATATAATCTTTTATATTTCAATATTTTTTATTCAAATAAAGCCCAAACTGTCACAAAAAACAGTTTGGGCAATTTGTTGTAAATTTACTCTGACACACATTTTTTGCTTGAATTCATATACTTAGCTATAATCATCAGCGTATAACTTAAAAATAATAAAATCTCAAGATAAAGCATCAAAAAGTCATTATCTCCGGTTTCTTGATACGTCACTACTCCCGATATATCAGAAGATTCTTGTGTTTTATCAGATTCATTATCTTTCGAATCATTTTCTTCTTCTACCGCAAAAACCGTTCCCAAACCATCTGACTCAGATTTTGTAACAGTTCCGACTTCTTCTGATTCAAAATCTTGGGCATAAAAATTTTCAAGTTTGATAACTGTACCATTTTGCAGCACCTTTGGCACTGCTGATGCAAAAGTTAAAAAGAGAGTCATTAATAAAAATACAACCGTTTTTTTAGAAAATATTTTATTTTTCATACCAACTCCCCTTTAAAACAAAAATCTAAAAATTGAATTCTTATTTTGCTTCATTTAATTTCTTTCGATTAAAAGCTGACATTATTGCTATTAATCCTAAACTTATAAGTATAATTGAAATATAAACTATGATATCATTGTTGTCACCTGTTTTTTGGAATTTTATAGCTTCTAAAAGTTCAGAAGATTCAGGAGTCGATGAAAACGGCAAAGATGGTGAAGATGAAATTGTAAAGTCTGTGGAAGCGTTGCCTTCAAGAGATTTAATTGTAATTGTATGGTCTCCTGATGACAAAGTTTCAAGGTATTCAGGTTTAAGTTCTATAATTATACTTCCTTCTCTTTTGCTATAGTTGTCATCACTTACTTCTTCGCCGTCAACTTCTACGCCGATAAAAGACGAATAATTTGCGTCAGACCGAAATTCCAATCCTTTTCCCGAACCTTTAACCCATTCGGAGCTCATGCCTTCTATAATTTTAGGTTCATCTTGTGATTCTTCTACTTTAGGAATAGTGATTGAGTGAACATGAGAAAACCATGCGGTTTCACCAGTATCAGAATCTATTTCAATATCATTTGGATTATCAAAATTAATTATTTCACCGTTTATTTTAAGTTTGGTTTTTTCTTTGTCAAATTTGTATCCGGAATTGCTGTTAACTTTCAAATATATTCTGTAATCGTATTTTTTACCTTCTTCAAAAGAAGTGAGTGGTTTTCCCCAGCTCTCTATCTCAGGATTTTCATGATAACGTTGATTCCAAAAGTCTGAAGATGTCCATCCTGAGTCTTCACCTGTCCAACCTTCATGGTCTATATAATAAGGAACTCCTTCGGGAATTTCGCCTGTAAATGTAGGTTTATCGCCTGCTTTAAAGTCAAACTTTACATTATTTACTTCAATTGTATCAACAATTTTCATAGTAATAGGTCTAAAGGAAGCAACAGCCTCCATAAAACAAGTCTTTTCTTCATTTCCTATAACTAATAAACCCGGTGAAAATTCTTTTTTATTTCCGTTAATCGTAACTTTAAGATCATTGGAAAATTTAAATCCTTGTTGAGTTTCTAAACTAATAGAATACTGATAAAGTTTGCCTTCTTCAAAAGAAGTAATTTTTTTAGCACTCGAAGGATGTTGATCGTTTGAGTACCAGTAAGCAACCGGGTTTAAAGATTTATCTTCTTTTTCTTCCATTTCTTCCCAGCGCTCATAAACAATTTTGTAGCTATTATCAAGCACAGAAGCTTTCGCTTTAGGCGTTTCTCCGGGTTTATAAGATAACACAGCTCCTGAAATATCTACTGATTTTATTTCGGAGTTATCTTCCCCAATCCACAAAGTATTGCTGTAAAATGACCATTCACTGGCGTTTTCGGTTTTGTTTCCGTCAACGGTTTCTAAATTTTTTACTCTGAAGTAATATCCTCCGTTTTGAACATTGCTGTTAAAATAAGGAGTTGTTAAATCAACTTTTACTACGTCATCTTTTCCTTCATAAGAAGAATCAGTTGAAGAGTATACGGGACTTTCATTTTGACCTGCACGATAAATTTCCAAAGAATATTTAATTTCTCCATTCGAAGAACTTGTTATGCTGCTTCTTTTGCTGTTCCACTGTGCGTAAGTTTTTTCTTTTTCCTGAGATAAATTCAAGTCCGTAGGTGTTGCAATTGTAATACTTGCCCATGCTGTTTTCGGAAACAGCGTCCACACCATACAAAGCGCTAAAAAAGAAGAAATTAAACGAGATAAATTACGAGATTTGCCGATTTTTGCCACTTAAAAAACCCCTTTCCGTTATTTTAATAATTTTAATCACAAGCCCCAAGCTTGCATATTTACACTATATAGAATCATAATTTGAAACGCAAGTAAAATTTAATGTATATATTTCATAAAATAAAAAGAGAATTTGGTGTCGGTAATAAGTATAGGGATTTTTAGTGTTTTTATCATAAAATTAATTTCACTATTTTAAAGCAAAACATAGAAAAGCACTTGCCCGAAAACAAGTGCTTTTACTTTAGAAAATATTTTATTGAACTTAAAATCTACAAAATACAACTCATACGGTAACAATACCAGTCAAAAAATTTGTACACATCTTTTACGTCTCCGTTTGCTCCGTATCTCATAGTATTCCTTATAAAATTGTTTAAATGACAAAATTCACTACCAAACCCAGAAGTTGTTCCAAGATGATTGTTGTTTATAAAATCACTAATACAACGTAAAAATTTCGATGCATTCCAATCAGAAAAATTTGCCCAGTTTAAATCTTCTGTATTTAATCTAGTACCTTTAGAAGATAAATATAACAAATCCACAAGAATAAAATATAAAATTAATTTAACCTTATCAAAACCATTTACTTCTTTATTACTTTTGATAGATTCAGCGAATCCTTCACGTCCTAGTTCAAATATTATGTCTTTAGACTTAATTTTTTCAAAAATTTCTTCAACAGTTGCATTTCTAATACTTTCTTTATAAGCATCAACATCATCCTTATTCAAATCAAAGAGCTGTAGAACCGAGAAAAGCTCGGTTGGAATTGAAGCTTCAGGTTCTGCTCCATTTACAACACAAGGCGAAACAGCACCAAAAGCAACGAGTGCACTGCATATTTTTGAATTTTATTAATTTTATGTCAATATATAATTAAAATTAATTTTTGGGTTTTAAAATTTCTTATCAAAACACTTTATATAAAAATCCTAATCAAAAGATAATTATAAATTTTAAATAATGGCTTGAAATTTTTTTAAATTAGTGGTATCATATATTAGGTTTATACTATCGCAAGGAGAATTACAACATGAGAGATTTACGTGTTGAATTAAAAATTAACGATTGGCGCAGCTGCTACAAATAGACGTGTTTGTAGCGTAGTTTTCCTTGCAGTCGTTACGAACATGTCAAAATGTTTGTAACGGCTTTTTTATATATAAAAAATGATTTTTAAAAGCCGAAACAACTATTCAAGTGTTTTCGGCTTTTTTGTATGGAGGACAATTATATGATTTTTTTCAATTATGATACACGATGGCTTCTTAAAATTTTGATTTAAAATAATTTTATATAAGAAGGTATCAAAATGAAAAAATTAATTAAAAAAATATATTTAATGCCCTTATTGATTTTATTTTTATTGACGGGATGTAAAGATAATTCCGAAATCAAAATAGGCATAATGCAAATCGTTGAACATGAATCTTTAGACAGTGCAAGGCAAGGATTTATAGATGAACTTAAAAATTTAGGATATGAAGAAGGCAAAAATATAAAAATTGATACCCAAGTAGCCGGAGGAGAATTGTCAAATTGTATTTCAATTGCTCAGAAATTTGTAAACGACAGAAAAAATTTGGTTTTGGCAATTTCAACGCCCTGCGCACAAACAATGGCAAACGAAACAAGAGATATACCTATTTTGGCTACGGCAATAACAGACTTTGAAAGTTTAGGAATAATAAAATCTCCAAAAAAGCCGGAAACAAATATAACAGGAGTTTCGGATTTGGCTCCGATTGACAAAATTATTGAACTGATTAAAGAACTTAATCCAAATGTTAAAAAAATCGGTATACTATATTCTTTAACTGATCCAAGTCCGGAATATCAAGCAAAAATTGCACAAAGAAAGATAAATGAAATGGGACTAGAATGTAAAATGATTTCTGTTTCTCAAATACAAGACGTTAATCAAGTAGCCGAACGTTTGGCAAAAGAAGTTGATGCTTTATATACCCCTATCGATAAAATCACCTTCGCATCCATGCCTCAAATATCAAAAATATTTTTAGATAATAACAAATTTATTGTCTGCGCAGAAGACAGCATGATATCTAGGGGAGCAGCGGCAACATACGGAATTAATTACTATGATTTGGGGAAAATTGCAGCACATCAAGCTGTAAAAATTTTAGAAAAAAAAGAAAATATTCAAAGCATGCCTGTAGAGTATTCCAAAAAAGCCAAACTCAACTTAAATTACGAATTAATAGAAAAATTAAAAATTGAAATTCCAGAAAAATTAAAAGGAGAAGTAGGATGAATATTATTATTTCCACTATATTTCAAGGACTGCTTTATTCCGTTTTGGCAATTGGTGTTTATATTACATTTCGAATTTTAAATTTTGCTGATATGACTACAGAAGGGAGTTTTACCCTTGGAGGAAGTGTTTGCGGCATAATGATATTAAATGGGTTTAATCCCGTGTTTAGTTTATTAATCGCAGGAATTTCAGGATGTTTTGCAGGGCTTTTAACCGGATTTTTAAATACAAAACTTAAAATACAGGATATTCTCTCGGGAATACTCGTGATGATAGCGTTATATTCTATAAACTTAAGAATCATGGGTAAATCAAATATTTCAATTTTAGGAAAAAATACTATTTTTAAATTTTTGGGAAGCTCAAACACCAGCGATATTATTTTTGGCTCCATAATAGCTTTTTTGATGCTTTTTATAGTTTGCTTGTTTTTTAAAACTCAAATTGGATTAGCGATAAGAGCAAGCGGAGACAATGAAAAAATGGCCGCCTCACTGGGGATAAACACAAATCTAAGCAAAATAATGGCTCTTATGATAAGCGGATTTTTATGTGCACTTTCGGGAGCTTTGGTAGTTCAAAACCAAGGATATGCCGATGTAAATATGGGTATCGGGGTAATAGTTATTGCATTTGCCTCCATTATAATAGGCGAAACAATTATAAAAAAGGATTCATTACTAATAAAATTGTTTTGCATAGTATTGGGTTCAATATGCTATAAATTTATAATTTATTTGGTTCTTACAATGGGCATGAATCCGAGTGACCTTAAACTTTTTACCGCTGCGATTGCTACGACTTTACTGGCTGTTCCAAATTTAAGAGAAAAATTTTTCACTGGGAAAGGCGGAAACAAACAATGCTTGAATTAAAAAATATAAATAAAACTTTCAGAAAAAACATAATAAATAAAAAAGATATTTTTAAAGACTTCAACATTAAAGTCGATAAAGGCGAATTTGTAACAATCATAGGAGGCAACGGAACAGGTAAATCAACTCTTATGAATCTCATTTCCGGAACGGAATTTCCCGACAACGGAAGAATTTTTATAGACGGTAAAGACGTTACCAACATACCTGAATTCAAACGCTCAAAATTTATCGGAAGGGTTTTCCAAGATCCTTTAAAAGGTACGGCGCCGAATTTAACTGTTGAAGAAAATTTATCTTTGGCTTTACTTAAAGGAAATCGTAGAGGTTTAAAATTTGCACTTAATAAAAATATCAGAAATTCGTTTAAAGATAAACTCAAGGAGTTAAACTTGGGACTTGAAAATCAATTAACAACCAAAATAGGCCTTTTGTCAGGCGGACAAAGGCAGGCAATTACGCTACTTATGGCGACTTTAAACACTCCCAAAATACTTCTTTTAGATGAGCACACAGCTGCACTTGACCCAAAATCTTCAGAAAAAATTCTAGATATAACAAAAAAAATAACTTCCGAACATAAAATTACAACTCTGATGATTACACACAATATGAAACATGCTTTAACTTTCGGCACAAGGACAATAATGCTTGGAAATTCAGGTTTGATTATGGATTTAAACTCTGAAGAAAGAGAAAATATAAATGTAAAAGAATTATACTCAAAACTTTAAAAGTAAAAATTATATTTTAAATCATAATCACACCTAATAAATGTATTATCGAAAGCACTATAAAAGCATAAAAGTACCAGCCATATCAATACGGCTGGTTTTTACTTTATTTAAGACTAAAAAGACTGATTAATTACCATTTTTAAAACGATATAAATATTTTTTAGTTTTAAGTTTGACCATAATCTAATTGAAAAGAGTTATTTATGTCACAAAATTTATCATATAGTATTTATTTCAAAATACAGCGTATTACAAGTTATGGGGCACCTAAAAAATTGAATAATGCTCGAATTTAAAGCATAAACTTGGTTCTTTGCAGAAGGCCATTACGTAAGTTCAGTAGAGTTAAACACTGCAACAATAAAAAAATCATAAGATGTCGTTTTACTAAAGATTTAATTTTACGTACATAGCACGCAGTTTTTGAAGCGCGCTTTGCTTACTTTTCTCAGTTAAAACATGATAAAAAAACAGCGCATCGTCCATATGAATTTTTTGGTTGATGACCTGTTTTTTTATTTTAAGATTTTTATAAAATCAATCCCTTACGGGTGCAATAAAATTCTCAATAGCGTTTCTAAGTTTCGGGTGGTGTATGACAAAGTGAATTGCTGGGCTGTTATTTTTCGAAATCATCACCCATTTATCGCAGTGAATTGTAATATCTATATTTTTAAAAGTGTTTTCATGATTGAGAGAAATTTTATAGTTACCGTTAAAAGTTGCGTATTTTTGAGTATCGGACAAATGTTCAAGATATTCTTCATAAGTATAATGAATATTACCCGAATAGAAAGCACTTGAAAGGCACAGTGACAAGCTGTGATTTTCAAATTCCTCTTTTGATAAATAAGGTATTTCGTCTTCCAAAATGTCATGTTTTAAAATATTTTCAATAATATTTTTTTGATTCTTTACTTCATCGATTATTATTTTTGATTCGCTTTTATTTATATTGTTGCGATTTAAAATTTTTAAAAGAAGTTTTTCCGAAACAGTGTGAATCGGAAGAGAAGACAGTATTCTTTTTCTTTCTCCGAACTCAGAAGCGTCACTCAGAGAAAAAACGTCAAATGAATTTTTGTTTTCTGAGCGATAAATTTCCATGAGAGGCTTTGCTTTGTTTATAAGACATTCGGATTTTGATTTATAATATGCAATTTCGGATTTTTTTCTCACTAAATTATACTTTCCTTTATCGTGATGCCCTTTTATGCACTCCCCTGCAAGAGCGGCAGCTCCGGAAACATAATTAAGATGGCAATAAACAGAATTTTGCAGACCCGTTAAATAATAAGGAGAAATCTGACCTGTCATATATATCGGAATCCAACTTTCCAAACCCAACATCATTTCGTTAAAAGGACGGTCAAGATTGTGAATTACATTCAAATGAAGGCCTTTTTTCAACGTTAAAGCTATGCCCATCATCCATTTTTTAGAAAATTCTATATCTTCTGCCATATCGTCCATAGGCATGTCACTACACATAAAAACCGGTTCGTGTGATTTGGAAAGTATTGTTGCTTTAAAAAAATCAAGCTCTCCCCTTTTCATTTCTTCTATGCCGTAATATGTTTTTGGATGACACTTGTAAAAAGGTACAAACGGAATTTTTATTTTATCAAAATTAATCGCCTTAATATAGTTATCCAGATTGAAATCGTCCAGATTATTTAAAAATTTATCGATATTATTGCCGTAAGAAGCGTGGGTAGAAAACCAATTTGAAAGCCGTGCAAAATAATCATTATCGAATTTTAAACATTTTACAGGACAACCTATAAGGAGTGAAATTGATTTTTTGTCATCTTCGGATTTATACTTTGTAATAACAAATTCACACACAGCTTTTATAAATTCTCGAGGTTTTGATGGATTTCTGTTTCCCGTTCTGATTTTAGAAAGTAAAGAAGCGTCATAATTAATCGCTCTTGATAAATCGGCCGTGTTTATATTCAATGCAAGAAGTATATCCTGAAAATTTTTGCTCAGTTGTTTAAAATCAATCGAAATATCACTTAGTGTGTGAGAAAGAGTATTGTAAATCTCATCTCTTGTTAAAGAAATTTTTTTATCTTTACTTATTTTGTAAAGTCCATCCGCTAATTTTTCTATCTGTTCACTTCTCAAAAAAGGTGTTCTCTCCCCTTTTCGGTAACGACTGATAACAGCAGAAGACAGTCCCGATGAATCAACCAAATCTTTAGAAGAACAATGTAGCTCTTCCATATATTTATTTAACTGTTCGCAAAAATTCATTAAAACCTCCGAATAGTAACGATTTTTACTCATTATAGCACATAATCAAGAGTTGACAAAATGTCATTGAAAAAATGGAAAAAACACAAAAAACATTTTAAATTATGATAAAATTCAATAATATACCACAAAATAATACAAATAAATCAAACAGAAAGGATGAAAATTAATGCAAAAAAGAAAAATTATACCTATTTTATGCACATTGTGTTTGCTTTTCAATCTTTTTTTACCAATGTTTAAGGTAAAAGTCTATGCAGCAGATAAAAATGAGGTATCGCTTAACTTCATTGGCGGAACGGTGCAAGAAGGAAAAGTTATTTACAAAGATGACGCTGAAAGCGTTCAAGGAAAAATTGAACTGGTAACGTTATCTGCAGAAAAAAACGATGAAGAAATATCGATTACAGAAAACAATATGAAAATCGACCTAAATGAAAAAGATTATTACCTAAAAGTGACCAGTTCCATTTTGGTCGAAAACCCCGATGAAATTTTGGGGACAACAGGAATAATAAATTTTAACAAATTGTATATCGGAGAAACTTCATTTGACATAACTTCAAATCAATATGTTAAACTAGACACAAACGAGTTTAGCGGAAATTTAAATATAAAACTTGAAAGAGAACCTTCCCCACCGACTCCATCATATCCAGATAACATTTCAATCCAAGCGTCTTACGACGGCTTTGGCATGGAAATTTATTTAAACTCAGAAAGAATTGGAGCGGAATCAAAACAGATTACAGGAATCGGAAAAGGTTTTGCAAGCGGTGATATCAGTAATTTGATTGCAATTCAGCTTGCGTTCGGCGACGGTAACATTGGAAGCGTAACTGTAAACGATAAAAAAATTAATATACCTGAAGGCACAAAAGACAGATTAGAATTTAGTATTGAACCTGCAAGTGAATATATTATAGTCGTAAAAAAATCAACAGACGTCTCGAAAACGCCTAGAACAATAATTTGGGATTCCGATAAAAAAAATAATACCAGTTTAAAAGATAATGAACTGTTGAAAAACGGAACTATAGAAATTCTTGACATTAAAGACCCGAGCGGAAATTCAATAGGTTTAGAAAACGTAAAGCAAAGCGTTGAAAAAAACAACGGTTGGGCAAGTATTATTCCAGGTTCGAAAGTAATCTTAAGATTAAAACCTAACTACGGGTACCAATTGACTTCTATCACAATAAACGATGAAAAATTAACTGCAGGAGAAGAACAATCTACATTTGAATACATCATGCCTGATACAAATGTTCATTTCAGCGGAATATTTGAAAAAGTTGACGATGAAGTAAAAACCGAATCAGAAAAAGTAAAAGACGGAACAATATTCCTCGGCGGAGCGGAAATAGATTCCGGTTCGGTGATTTTGTCAGTAAAAGACACTGATTTATCAGACAGCCAAATATCAAACTTTGAAGAAAAATCAGGTGAATATAAAATCTCATCATATCTGAATATAAGTCTGAATCAAGTTTTATATAAAGGTACAGCAAGCGACGTATGGTCAAAAGAATTAAAAGAACTGAATAACCAAGCAACAATTTCATTAAATTTGGAAGAGACCATGGACGGAAATGAAGTCGCCGTAGTTCACGAAAAAAATGACGGAACTTATGAAGTAATCCCTACAGTTTATGACTCTTCATCAAATACAATTACCTTTAAAACATCGAGTTTTTCAAATTACGCAATCGCAAGTAAAATAGTTCCAGAAAAGCAACAAGAAGAACAATCTGAAGAACAGAGCGATGAATCTGTTCCTCAAACGGGAGACGATGTGATTAAATACGTTCTCTTAATTACTTTGGCAATACTGCTCTTAACTGCAGTTATAGTTTTTAATCGCAGAAAAAAATCAAGAAATAAGTAAAAAATCATAAAGAGGATTTATAATGAAAAAGAAATTATTATTATCGGCATTTATTGCAGCTTTGTTTTCTTTACCTTTTATACTTTGTGATAAAGCACATGCTTTTAAGATTAAAGACGACGGGCAATACGCTTTGGTAATGAATCTTAAAAACAGTGACCAAGGAGCAACTATTGACGGATCGAATGAAAAAATTTTAAAATTTGATTTTGATGACGAGAATGAAAAAGTAAAACTTTCCGACTTAACAAAAGGAATTGTGCCTTTCAACGGAAAAAATGAATTTTCAGGTTGGGCACTTTCATCAAGTGATTCAGAACCTGCTTCGGGTGATATGGAATTATCGTCAAAAGATTTCATTTCAGAAGGGAAATTCGGAGAAACTTCTTATACAAAAGGAAAAATCATATATGCTTTATTCACAGGCAAAGAAATTACGCAGGTGGACACATACCGTTTATTGTTAGATTGTTTTGGAGGAAAAATAAATGATAAAGATAAGGTGACGTTAGAAAGCAAAGAAGATGAATTTCAAACAATTGATTTATCAAAATATACACCTAAAAGAGATGATTGTGAATTTTGCGGATGGGGCTACGACAGTAAAATTGTAACTTCAATTGACAAAAGTTATTTTTCTAAAGAACACGATATAACTGTTTTTGCACTTTACAAAAGTAATAAATTTTACGGAGTAGATGAAAACGGAAAACTCAATAATACGGATTTGCCTGAAAAAGATAGACCTAATTCATACGTGCTTATACTCAATGCTAACGGCGGAACAATAGACGGAGAAACATCTAAGAAATACGATTATTTGACAAACCCAGGAAATTCAGATGCTTCAATGCCGATATTCCACTATGTTCCTAAAAGAAAAGGCTACACATTCAAGGGCTGGAATACTAAAAAAGACGGATCGGGAAAAAATTATGAATATATGGACTGGAGTTCATGGAGAAGTACGTCTGATGTTTCAGAATTCGAAAAAGATTCTTTGATTGAAAACGGAAGTGTTTACGCAAACTTAACTCTTTATGCAACTTGGGAAGGCGGTTCAGAACCAAAAGACGAAGAAACTACGGTTAAAGAAACTTCTGACACAAGTGAAGTAAAAGGCAGCATTACATTTGAAAGTCCTATAGATGAAAATTACACACTCGACATTAAAAAAGTAGAAATTCCGAAAGAATTAGAAGACCAAAACGTAAAATTTATTGTAGACATTAACTTACTGAATCCCAACTTGGAAATAGTTGAAATTAACGGTCAAAAAATGAAAATCAAAATTGCCTTACCTGAAGAACTCAAAGGTTATAAAAATTGCAAAGTTGTTTATATTAAAGACGGTGAAATAAAAGAAACATTACCCGCAACCGTTGAAGACGGTAATATAATTTTTGAAACCTCTCACTTGAGTCAATACGGAATAATAGCAACCAATGAAGAAGGCAATGAACTCGGCGAAGAAGAAGTTGAATCAGGAGAAGAAAAACCTGAAGTAAAAGAAGAAAAAGAAGAGACTGAAGGAACTCAAGAATCTGAAGAAAATTCCGAAAACCCAATCACCGGAGACGCAATTGCTTTAGCTGTAACATTGTTTGCACTTGCTTCATGCGGAGTTGCGGCATCACCTATCATCAGAAAAAAGAACTCTAAATAAAACTCCATAAATATGAAGACCGGCTTATAATCGCTGGTCTTCATACTTGAAAGGAAATACATCTGAATGAAAAAAGAAAATAAAAGAATATTTTGGAGCACTGTTATCTATACAGTGTTGTCTGCTGTGATTATATACTCGGGAATTCAAATTTATGATTGGTATAAAGATAACAAGTATAATAATGATATAAAAGAAAAAGCAAGCAGTGCCGTAATAACTGACAATGGTAATACTTATGGCGAAAAAAAATATACCGTAAATTTTAATTCCCTTAAAATCCAAAATAACGATACTGTTGCGTGGATTAAATTAAAAAACACGAAAATTGAATATCCTGTAGTAAAATCAAAAGACAACGATTTTTATTTAAACCACAGTTTTGACAAAAGCAACAACACCGCAGGATGGATTTTTGCAGATTACAAAAATAAATTTGACGGAACAGATAAAAATATTGTAATTTACGGTCACAATAGAAAAGATAATTCAATGTTCGGAAGTCTGAAAAATGTTCTGAATCCTGATTGGTATAATGAAAGCGAAAATTCCGATATAATATTTATTACTGAAAATGAAAAATGCATATATAAGGTTTTTTCGGTCTATCAAACAGAAAAAGAAAGTTATTACATCAAAACACAATTCAATAACGATTCAGAATATAAAAAATTTATAAAAACCATCAAAGAAAGAAGTATTAAAAATTTCGGAACAGACGTTTCTGAAAAGGACAGTATTTTAACGCTTTCAACTTGTGCGGGAAATGATAAAGACAGAATTGTTTTGCATGCAAAAAAATACAGTAATTATGACTAAACTAACAGTTGCCTATCGGTAAAAAGCCAATAGACAACTGTTTTTGATGAGTTTTATAAATTTTTTTATATTTCAAATTTATATCTTTAACTTTGCGTTTTTCAAATCTTACCACGGTAAAAATAAAAATCTAAAAAAATCCACTCCCCAATGAAATCCTATAGAAGTTTGCAAGTTTTTGTTTTTCACGAGCCATACCATAGGGAATCCAAAAAGTACGGACGTGAACACCAACTGAAACAATGCCATTGGAGGATTACTTAAAATTACGTCAGGTAAGTGAATAAGACTGTGTGGAACTACAGTTAATAGATACGTTAAAAACAATGCCCATTTTTTCTTGGGTATGTCTCCTTTGAATACATCTACAGCGAAAGCAAGTAAAAAGAAATGAAATATAACTTCTTCCGATATTCCCGGAGACAATGCACTTTTTGCTTCTGAAAAAACAGAAGATACAGAAAATGCTTTAAAATTATTAATCTGTTTATTTGTATAGGTAAGATATATTGCCAAATCATTAATCAAAGCGAAAGGAATTGCATACAAGCATCCTTTAAAAAATGATTTTACATTATTTTTGACATCTAAATCAAAGTATTTATCCTGCTGAGAATAATATCTAAAAATTTGACAGGCAGAGTAATAACATACAATTGTTGCAACTACCTGTATATAACTGGCATCTTTGTCAAAGAAAACAATAAGTACAATTCCCAGCAAACACGATACAGCCAAATCTTTAAAATTTATAGTTTTAATTTTAAAAATATAAAAAACAGCAAGTCCTAAAATTAAAAATTCACACCAGCACCATGCTCTATTAGTTATGCTGTAAAAATGAAACAAACTTTTTTCAATCGGAAAAATAAGATTGAAAATGAACATCGCTAAAAATACTGCCAGACAAGTTATTATTTTAAAATACGCAACACGACATTTTTGTGATTTTATCATAATTTACCCCCTATATTTTTGTTTATTGTATCTTAATTCAACAATGAAGTCAACTCTAAAAATTATTTATCATTTTTAAAGTTATGTTTTTTATTCATTAACTATAAAATAGATTGTAATTTTTCAACAAAAAAGTGCGATTAAAACAATATTATAATTTAATTAAAATATAATAGGGAAAATATGGTAAAATATGTAATAAAAATGTATAATGAACATGCAGTTAAATTTAATATTATGGAAGTGAAATATTTATCATGAAAACTCAAAAAGAATTATTTGAAAATTTGAGCCCTACATCTACTTTACCTGAAATTCAAAATTATATAAACAAAGTTTTGACTTTACGCGGTTTTTCGAATCAAACTACCTAGGAAAAATTGCTTTTACTAATAGAAGAAGTAGGAGAACTTTTCAAGTCTATACGAAAATCTTCCGCAGGCGCATCAGTCGATTGGGAAAGATTAAAAAATTAAGACAGCGTTGAAGGCGAAATTGCCGATGTTTTAATCGTTTTGATTTTAATATTCAATATCAAGCAAACTGAATATTGATATTTTTCAATATTTAAAAGAAAAAGAAAAAACTAACATTAACCTCGTAAATTTTAAATTAATAAAAAATTAAAATTTATAGATAACAAATCACAAGGAGAATGAAAATGAATAAATTTTTTAAAAAAATATCTATTTTAACTTTAACATGTCTTTTAAATGCAAATTCTGTTTTAGCTTGTGACATAAAACCGGACAATCTTTGCTCAAAAGTTGATTTGGAATCATCAAATTGTCAAACTAAAACTCCTGAACTCCCCTCCTGCATACTTTGCAAAATCGTAAGCAAAGGCATAGACATGACAGGAAGAAAACCTCTTGTTTTATGTCAAAATTCAAGCTTTATTGCAAATGCTGATTTAGGTTCGATCGTTGAAGGTTACGTTTTGATTACCTGCAAACGTCATATAAATTCTATGGGTGAATTAAACGATAAAGAGTATTCTGATTTTGTGAAAATTCAAGAAGATGTTAGAAAAGTCCTTAAAAAAATATACGGTAAAAATTGTATATGTTTTGAACACGGGTCAGGAAAAAACAATCAAGAGATTGCTGCCAGCAGCATAAAACATGCACACTTTCATATGGTTGCAATTGATAAATTTGAAGATAAAATACACAAAAAAATTATAACCGATATGAAAATGTTTACAATTGAAAATCAACGTGAATTGAAAAATTATGCTGACAAACCTTATATATACTATATTTCTAGCGACGGAAAACAGTATTTATCCACAAAAGATAAAATGGAAAGCCAATACATGAGAAAAAGAATTGCTGACCAATTTAATAAAGAATACAACTGGAAAGACGAAAATGTTCGTAAAAGTTTTAAAGAAAATGTTTTGGCAACAGAAGAAAAATGGAAAAAATATATTGAGGAGAACGCATAAAAAATGAATTTTAAAAAAATTATATCGTCTTTTACAGCTTTCTTGTTTTCAATAAATTTAATAGTTAGTGCAGAACCTGTAATTTTTAATTTAAAAAAAGAGAGCAGTTCAGTCTTAGAAAAATTTAAAACCTACCGTAAATGTTCAGGATTTTTGAAAGCTTATTTATACGGTTTGCCTGTTGTTACAAGTGGAGTAATTGTTGATGACCATTTATCACCAACAGATATCAAAAAAATAACATCAACAGTTGGAGATACTCTTATGTGCAGACCGGACGCACCATTTAAAAACTGGTTTGGATTACCGAGAGGACGCGAATTAAAAGTAGAAGAAATAAACGACTTCCTAACTTTATGTAAAAAATCAAATCCCGAAGCAATATTATTATGTTTTTCGTTTCCGTCTGTATATTTTACAGGAAGATATATTGACAGGTATTTAAAAACCGGATCAGCCAATGTAGTAATAGATTGGGGAAAAAATATAACAATTGAATATGTAGGACAAGGTTTTGACGGCGGAGAACTAACCAAAGGAAAAGGAA
>CABUYS010000017.1 GCA_902495835.1 uncultured Oscillospiraceae bacterium
CATGTAAAGCTTACATTACTGCGGAAATATAAAAATTCCCAGTTTCACTGCTTTTAGTAAGCTTGTACTTTGCAAATTTTTCAACTTTGTTTGGGGTTACTTTATTCATTTCGCAGTTAAATTGATTTTTCGGCGAAACATATCCGACATTTAAAAAAACTTCATCGTTGTGTTTTAAAGCTTTTACGGTGTGAGGGACATATCCCCCTACTCCGCTGACTGGAGCAATAGTAAATTCCCTTTTAAAATGATTATATTTATAAAACGAACCGCTCATATCTTGAAGATTGTTCAAACAAATACCGTCTCCGAAAAGTTTTTTCGCGGTACGCTCAACTTCATTATAAGAAAGTACAAGCATGCCGTCATCATCGAACTTAGATTCATCAAATTTATTTCTCATAGCACAGTCCCACAGCGAAGCTTCCGTCACCGTTTTGATATCCGGAGGAGTTTTTTCATTAAAAGGACTGGGGTCCTGCATAACCACAGGCCAAATAAAATTATCATAACTTTTGAAATCCCGATATTCATCGGTTTTATCAAAAAAACCCGAACCCAGTGCAAACATTATCAAAAAAGCGGTCAAAACCAAACAAGCAAAAGCAAATCGGAAAATTTTAAAAGCTAAATCTCTTTTTGAATTAATTTTATCGTTAATACGATACCGCTTGCCTCGTTTTGAAATAAACGCTCTTTTTGAAGGCTTTGTTTCGCAGCTTTTTTGACCTGGATTAAACATAAAATAATTAAATTTTCTTTTTCTTTTATATTTATACATAAATTCAATCCCGCCCCAACAAACACTAAGTGATTTTCACACTTGTTAATTCATTTATAAGTATAAATTAACACAGTAAAATCAAAAGTTTTGTCAAAAGCTGAATGTAAATTTTTAAAACTTTTTCAAAAAAACAAGCTAAATAACGGTAATTAGTTATTTAATTGACGAAAAAAGCTGTCATACATCTTTAATTTATAGATTTATCCAGTATTTTTCTACATTAACGTCCTCTTTTTCGGAATATTCAATGGATTCTAAAACTCCGCCGTTCGCGAGGATAACTCTTTTGCTTCCCTCATTGCCCGCATTGCAAAGTAGCAAAAGCTTTTTGATTCCTTCGCAAGAACACTTAACAAGCATGTCCGAAAGCATTCTTTTGGCGTATCCTTTTCGCCTTTCCGCAGGACGTATGCAGTAGCCTATGTTGCCGTAATTTTTTACAATCTCACTTACCGAATTGTTCCTGTACTGAATCATCCCGACAACTGAATTATCTTCTTCTCTCACGTAAACGCATTGAAACGAAGGTGGATTTCCGTCGAAATCTTTTTTGTTTTCTCGGGAAAAGTTCAGCGAATCCAACCATTTTTTAGGGTCGGAATAGTTTTTCAAGTTGCTGCTGCCGTTAATTTCATCGCCGTAGTCTAAAAATTCTTGTCTAAAATTCGAAATATCACTTAGCATCGTGTAATCGGGAATTTTTAAACAAAACCCACTCACTTTATCATCACCTTTAAAAAATATAATATAAAATTACTATTATGTATAAATTTATTATATAACCCAGAAGCTCTGATGTCAATTTTTATTGTTTATACATAAAATAAAGTGACGCATAAATTGTCGATTTTAAAAACTTTAATAGCAAAACCCCACACAGTAACCTGTGCAGGGTTAATTGCTATAAGCATAAATGCATCAAACTCAGAAATTAATTTTTCATTCATGAATGCTATAACTATATCATAGAATTTTTGATGATTTTTTTAAAAACAAAGGCATAATAACATTGGTAAAACCATAGGAAATACTTTCAGGAACAACAACAGCATGAGTAGAAACAACGGCAATTTCAGAAGCAGCTGCTGCCGCAAGAGAAACACCAGATTCACTCAAATTACCATTGAAAGAAATATCTTGTAAACTTTAATCATCTGTAAAAATGAAACGGCTAATACCTATCTCATTTTTTGGATTTAATTTTTCCAAAGAATCTTCCAGCGTAGAATAATCCCCTTTGGAAATGTGATCACGATAATCGTCAAACAAAAATGATATAGCTCTATCTTCCATTTCATTACAACGCATATCATCACTAGGACCCAAACAGTATATACAAAAATTTTCCATTTTTTCTTTATCCCATTTTCCGGTGGTAATAGATTTTTCTATATCAGATTCTTTAAACATCCATTCGAGTTTACATAATTCTACCATCTGGTCTAATACTACAATCATATATGCAGTAAGTAAACTAATTTTCTTTTCTTTATATAATTTCATAACCATGTCATAAAGTTCTTGATGATATTTGAAATAATCTTTTTCATGGTCTTCGTCATAAACTATTTGATGGTTTCTATGAATAAGAGGGACAATTTTTTTAACAACAACATCATCATCAGCAGCAGCACCTGAAAAATCTGCACCGTATTCCTCGCGATTGGAAGAAGCGTTAACTAAAGTAGGAGCAAGTACTCCGGAAACTGAGGCTAAAACACATAAAGTTGATAAAAATCTTTTAACATTTGATTTCATAAATACAACATCCTTTTTTAAAAAATTATATACTTATTATACCATATTTTTAAATTAAATCAAATATATATTTAGCAATAAATTTAAAATTTCTAATTTTTATAAAATTACGCAACATTATGCAAAAATTAATAGCAAACCCCACACAGTAACCTGTGAAGGGTTTTAAAAATATTTTCATAGTATAAAATATTAATTTTAAAGTTATCAATGCTATAACGAAAATTTTTAGACTTAATTACGCAAGACCTTCAGTATTACTTGGATTTAATTCTTCTAAAGCTTTTTCTAAATCCTTTATAACCTCTTTCTGCTCATCAGAAATCCTATCTTTATCGGTGTAAATAAAAAATTTACGTTCGCGTTCATGACTATAGAGTTTAAAAAATAAATCAGTAGCTCTGCGCTCTAAATAATCACCCGAAGTAGCTACACCATGACACCTTTCTACTAATTCATACAATTTATCGCAACAGAGTTTTAAATGGTAAAAACAATAATAACTCGTTGACTCAAAATACTCATAAATATCTTTATACTCTGCGTTTTGTATCGTTTGATTAAATATTATATACATAAACGCCTCAGGTTCTGTGATTAATTTTTCATTCATGAGCGCTATAACTACATCATAGCATTCTTGATGATTTTCGTTACGTAAATGAGATAGGATAATTTCGATAGGTTGGCGAACTTTAACCGGAGAACCATCTTTATCAGATGGAGAATCTTTATCCAAACACTTACTGTAATTTTTACCACCAAACACAAGACCTTTAGGGTTACTTGGATTTAATTTTTCCAAAGATTCTTCTAGTTTAGTATTTTTCCAATCTCGAGAGAAATAACATGCAGCGTATTTAATTTTAAAAATCCGTCCGGCTCTAACTTCTAAATCATTACCCCTATTTATCGCATATTTAAAGGTGTATTTTATATTTTCAATTATAGCTAGAGATTTTTTGTCATATTTTTTCCAATTTCCGGTGGTAATAGCATCTTTTATTTCAGAATTACTAAAAATCCATTCGTCATTCTTCTTACCCAACTTTATCAATTGGTCTAATTCTATAACCATAAATGCATGAAACTTATGCAGTTGTCCATTTTTTACATATTTCATAACTTCGTCATAGAGTGCTTGATGGTTTCTTTTACGCATCAAAGAGATAATACTGTCGGCAATAGAATCCGAAACAGCAGGAATTGGAGTGTCTAAAACAAAACCCGGAATATTAGGAGTGACTGCATCTAAAACACCTTCACTGCATTTCTGGTCAGTAGAATCAGGAGTGACTGCATCTGAAACGCCTTCACCGCATTCCTCAGGAGTAAAATCAGAAGTATCCGCATCTGAAACATCTCCACTGCGTTCCCCACAAGCAGAATTAGGAGTAGGCGCACTTGGAAAGTCTACACCGTATTCCTCGTGAGTGGAAGAAGCGTTAACTAAATTAGGAGCAAATACTCCTGAAACCGAGGCTAAAACGCATAAGGTTGATAAAAATTTTTTAGCATTTAATTTCATAAACACAACATCCCTTACAAAAAATTTTACACTATTGTATATATCATGTTGTTAAATTAAAATACAAGATATATTTGATGATAAACCTGAAATTCTAAAATTTTTATAAAATTAAGCAAAAAAATAATCATTAATACAAACATAATTACATATTTTATCAATTGGTGAAAAAATCAAATATTTAATCAAAGCACAACAAAATAGCCCTCACGTAATTGTTTACGCAAAGGCTATTATTTTAAAGCAATTTAAAAATCACAAAAAAATCTTTTGCTTTAACATCCAATCTAATTCATATGTAATAAATATAGATTCTACCAACCTATCATGGCTCCATCTAAAGCCAGTCGAATCTTCACCTTTTAAGATTCTTTCTTTTAAAGTATACCACACTCCAAATGCTTTTGCCCAATATTCTTTATCTTTATCTTTATCTTTATCTTTTTCTGACTCCCATTGTTCACATGCAATTTTCATTCTTTCAATCTGAGTATAAAATTCTTCTTCAATAAATTCTAAGAATTTTTTCATACCAGTTTCTTTATTTTCTTCAGTTTCTAAAAATTTTTTAATGACATCTTCTTTAATTTCACTATCATTTACAGTATAATCCTTAAACCTCTTCACGTATTCATTGCTTGCGAGTAAATTATAAAAATGTACAAGCATAATTATTTTAACCATATTTTCTCTACTAAGATCACCGAGCCTCATGTCCCATACAGCCCTATTAAAAAAACCTTCTCCACGTCCTTCATAATTCATAGCAGAACGTACAGTTTCAATCCAAATTTCTCCATAAGGATTCTTTCCTTTGTACACAGTTGGAACAACATCAGAACTTGAATAACATGGTGGCAAATAAGGACTCACTTCAATATCGGAATTATCGGCTTCATCAGGAGCAGCTGAACTTGAAAAATCTCTACCATATTCCTCGTGAGTGGAAGAAGCTTTAACTAAAGCAGGAGCAAACATTCCTGAAACAGAAGTTAAAACACATAAAGTTGATAAAAATCTTTTAACATTTAATTTCATAAAAACAACATCCTTTTTTTAAAATTATATTACTGTCATATCATATTATTAAATTAAATATAAGGCTCTATTTAGTACTTTAATCATGGAATGTATAACATCCTCTATTACCTTTTGCACTAATCCACAACGTATCTCCATTAGGATATACTGTTTCCTTATCTCCGTCAGGGTGTATAGTTTCTTTGGTTCCATCAGGAAGTTCTTTCTTTTTGGTGCCGTTAATATATATCGTTTCTTTAGTTCCGTTAGGATATTCTATTTCTTTGACTTTATTAATATAGACCGTTTCTTTAGTTCCATCAATAAGTACTCTTTTTACGGTTCCGTCACGAAATTCTGTTTTTTTGGTTCCATTAGAATATATCGTTTCTTTAGTTTCGTTAGGATACTCTATTTCTTTAGTTCCACTAGGAGAGACTACTTCTTTAGTCCCGTCAGGATACACTGTCTCTTTAGTTCCATCAGAATGTATTGTTTCTTTGGTTCCGTTAGTAAACACTTTTTTTATAGTTCCGTCAGGAAGTACCTCTTCTTCTGATAACGTTAGCTCTTTTTTACAATCAGAAGTACTCTCGCATTTTGTATCAGAAACTACTCCTTTGATTTCTGCTGCACTTGCCAAACTTTGAGTTAAAAATCCTGAAAAAACTGAAGTTAAACATAATACCGATAAAAATTTCTTAGCATTTAATTTCATAAATACAATACTCCTTTAAAAAAACTATACCATTATTATACCACATTATTGAATTAAAGTAAATATATATTTAATAATAAATTTTAAAATTATTAAAAAAACAAAAAATCAACCCAATTAAATTCTCATCACACAAACTTAGAGTATCAAAAATCTTTACTGACAGCTCTTGCGTAGTACTGACGCCAGCGTTCTAAACATCAAACCCCAATCCGGAAAAAACATCGGATATATATTTTCCAGAAAATAGCAATAAAATTCCACGGTAAAATCCCTCCCATTACTATAATATTTACTTAACTTTATAAACAAGTGTATTTTACATTGAAAATAATTATTTCAAAAAACAAATTTTGAATATTTTAATTTATTCCATTTAATTATATTAATTTTTAAACGCAATTTTTTAATCTATACAGTTACTCAATTTAATTGTTTCGATGAATGTCTAACCCGATACTTATATATCAAATTCCGGCAAAACTCCCGTGTTATAAAAAATGAAAATTGAATACTTTCCCTAATCACAGTTGTTAATAAGTCAAAATATAGATTCACATTATTTTCCTTTCATAAATTAATTATTTCGTTATAGATGGTTTCACGGTTTCGGTGTAATATGTGTGAATTTCCCCGGTACTCCAAATAAAGTTTCGACATAGACCATAAACATAATACATTTGTAATGTATAGAAACTGATAAACTATTCAAAAAGCTCATACAAATCTCCCTTTTCATAAATTAATCACCACGATGTGGAGGTATAATTTTTATACAATTCTTGAACATTATCGAAGACAAAAACAACACAAATTTAGAACACTCATAACGTATAAATCCTGATAAAAAACTCATATAATCTCATTTTCATAAATTAGTTATTTCGGTATGGTTAAATGGTGTAAAAATAAAAAACTTAGGAGCAAACACATTATAGCCAAAAATTTTAATTGAAAGCCAAGATATAAAACTAGACTTACTTGCAGAAACTGCTATCTTTCTTGAACTCATACAAATCTTCTTTTTAAAAATTAGTTATCACGATATTTGGGTGGAAATTTAATTTTTGTACAACACATCATCGAATGCAAAAATAACACAAATTTGGAATACTCGCAACGTACAAATCCTGCTAAATCACTAAAAAAACTCATAATAAAATTTCTTTCACAAATTAACTATTTTGGTATAACGTCTAAAAAAAGATGATTGTATCCTTCGAACACATTGTACCCATAAATCTTAATTGAAAGCCAAGACATAAATTTAGATTTACTCCCAAAAGCTACTATCTTATTCTGTAAATTATCAAAAAAATTCATAACAATCTTCCTTTCATAAACTAATTATTTCGGTACGGAGGACGTGTTGGTGCCGGTGTTATATGTGTGAACTTCCCTTGTATTCCAAATAAAGCCTCGACATACGCCATAAATACAAAACATTTGTAATGCACAGATTTTGACAAATCACTAAAAAAGTTAATAATAATTTTCCTTTCAAAAACTATTTATTTCGGTATAAAAAATGAGGTTTAGGAGCAAACACATTGTATCCATAAACTTTAAATAAAAGCCAAGTCATAAACTTAGATTTACTTGCAAAAGCTACTATCTTTCCTGACAAATCATCACAACATCCCATACAAATCTCCCTTTCATAAATGTTCATTGTCTTATTATATCCTATTTTTAACATAAAATCAACACTAATATCGTTTTGTTGTTAAATAAAAGCAAAATTTTGAATATTGGTGAACAAAAATCAAAAAAATCTTCAAATTACAAAAATTCAACATAAATTAAATCAAAAAACAGGTATTAAACATACTCATGTTGAAAACATTCAAAAAAAATTATATAATTAACAGTACAGTTATTTTAAATAAATTAAATCAATCGGAGGTTTTCTTTTATCATGAACTCTTTTAATGAGGCATGGAATTTAATATGTGATTTTTGCAAAACCAGGATTACCGACGTTGCCTACAAAACTTGGATAAGCCGAATTGAGCCAGTAAAGCTTGATTTTGAAGAAGGCAAAGCGGTTCTTATGGTTCCGAATGAATTTCACAGACAAACTTTAAACAGATGTTACAGGCCGCTGCTTAGCAATGCTTTCAGTGAAATTTTTGGTTCGGGGATAGACATATGTTTTTCAACGCCGGATGAAGTCAACGAATCCGGGAAAAAAAGTGACCAAAATCTTGCAATAGATTCCGACTACGAATTTACTTTTGACACATACATAGTCGGATCTTCCAACAAATTTGCGCATGCCGCCGCACTTGCCGTGGCTGCAAATCCCGCAGGAGCATACAACCCTCTTTTTATTTACGGAAATTCCGGGCTTGGAAAAACGCATCTTCTTTACGCAATTTGCAACGACATCAAAAAAAGCAATCCCGACAAAACTTTCCTTTACATAAAAGGCGACGACTTTACAAATGAACTCATAGAATCAATCCGCAAAAACACAACGAGCGAATTTCATCAAAAATACCGCAAAACGGACATACTTTTGGTAGACGACATTCAATTTATAGCAGGAAAAGACTCTACACAAGAGGAATTTTTCCATACTTTTAACTCGCTCTATGAAGCAAAAAAACAAATTGTTCTCACATCGGACAGGCCTCCGAAAGAAATTCAAACACTCGAAGACAGACTCAGAACACGCTTCGAATGGGGACTTATTGCAGATATTCAGCCTCCCGATTTTGAAACAAGGATCGCAATTGTTAAAAGAAAAGCCGAACTTTTAGATATAAAAATGCCGAACGAAGTATGCGAATATATAGCAAAAAAATTAAAAACGAACATTCGTCAGCTCGAAGGTGCAGTTAAAAAAATGAAAGCTCACCACCTCCTCGGAGGAGAACCGATGGGCATTCAAACAGCTCAAATGGCAATATCGGATATTCTCAACAACGACCAACCGCCTCCGGTAACTGTAGAAAAAATAATCGAAGAAGTCGCACGAACGTTTAGCGTAACACCTCAAGATATACGTTCTTCAAAAAGATCTGCGGCAATATCGAACGCACGTCAAATTTCAATGTATGTTGTAAGAGAAATAACTCAGCTGCCACTTGTTTCTATCGGCGAAGAGTTTGGAGGACGTGACCACTCGACTATAGTTTACGCTCTTCAGCAAGTTGAAAAAAATCTTTCAAAAGATTCAAAACTAAAAGCCATGGTTGAAGACATAACCAAAAATATTCGTGACAGATAAAATTTGAAAACACAAATTTTTTTGCTCAAAAAGTTTTCAACATTTTTTTAACTTTAAACACTCGGTTTTCAACGCAATTGTTGAAACACAATTTTATCCACAAATTTGTAGACATGCTTTAAACAAAAATTAAACAGTTGAAAAGTTGATTAAAACTGCGCAGTTTATGAGATTAAACTTATTTTCAACAAATTAACAGCCCCTACTACTATTACTAAATATTTATTACTATACTTACAATACTCTGCACTTTAACACTTAAGAAAGGTGATTTTGTGATATTTAAATGT
Organism: uncultured Oscillospiraceae bacterium; assembly: GCA_902495835.1. Lineage (GTDB taxonomy): Bacteria > Bacillota > Clostridia > Oscillospirales > Acutalibacteraceae > UMGS1491. Next base: position 9,334 of record CABUYS010000017.1, read on the forward strand.
GAAAAAAATAAACTTGCAGAAGCGCTATCTAACGTTCAAAAATCAGTCTCTCCGAAATCAACGATACCGGCTCTTGAAGGCATCTTACTGTCTGCATCGGAAGACAAACTAAAACTTTGCGGATACAACATGGAACTCGGAATAACAACTTCAATACCCGCATCTGTTGAAGAGGATGGAAAAATAGTTCTCAATGCACATCTGTTTACCGAAATCGTACGAAAACTTCCCGACGACGAAATCGAAGTACAAATTTCCGATGATTTGTCAGCAAAAATAATAAGCGGTAAAAGCAATTTTGAACTTATGGGTATTAATGCCGAAGAATTTCCGAGTCTTCCCGAAGTAGACGGAGAAAATTTTTTGGAACTTCCTGTTTCTTGCATAAAAAGCATGATTAAACAAACCATATTTGCTGTTTCCGAGAACGATTCAAAACCCGTTCATACAGGAACTTTGTTCGATATAAAAGATAAAATTTTGACGCTTGTTTCCGTTGACGGATACCGTTTGGCAATAAGAAAAGAACCGATAAAAGAAAACCTTGAACTCAGATTTGTTGTTCCGGGTAAAACTCTTCGCGAAGTTTTGAGACTTTTGCCGGATTCTGACGACACGCTCCGCATTTCTGCTGGAATGCAGCATATAATTTTTTACATCGGAGAATACTCTGTGGTGTCCAGACTTTTAAACGGAGAATTTTTGGACTATAAAGCCACCGTTCCCGAAAAAGTCAAATATACTGTAAACGTTAAAACTCAAGATTTTTCAAACAGCATAGAAAGGGTTTCTCTCTTGATTACAGAACGCCTTAAAAGTCCCGTAAGATGCTTGTTTTTGAAAGATAGGATTCATCTTTCATGTAACACTTCAATAGGCAAAGCAAGTGATGAACTTCCCGCAAAGAGCGACGTAAAAACTGAACTTGAAATCGCTTTTAACAACAAGTACATGACCGACGCTTTAAAAAACACCGAATGTGATGAAATCGTCATTCAGCTTAACGGACCTTTAAATCCGATAAAAATTATGCCGAAAGAAGGAAATTCATTTTTGTTTCTAGTGCTTCCGGTAAGAGTCAAAGCGGAGTAGTAAAGGAGATTTTTATGACAGATATTAAAATAAAAACGGAAAATATAAAACTCGATTCTTTTTTAAAGCTTATCGGCGAAGCAGAGAGCGGCGGACAAGCTAAAGCAATGATAAATTCGGAAAAAGTTTCTGTAAACAATGAAGTTTGTTTTTCGAGAGGGAAAAAATTATTTCCGGAAGATACTGTTTCTGTCGGAGAAAACGAATACAGAGTTGTAAGTCAGTGAAAATACTGGAAATAAATATTTCGGATTACCGAAATATAAATAGAGCCAGTGCGGTTTTGAGTCCGTCGGTAAATTTTATTTACGGAAAAAACGCTCAGGGTAAAACTAATTTTATCGAAGCCGTTTGGATGTTCACGGGAGCGCGTTCGTTCAGAGGCACCAAAGACGGAGATTTAGTAAATTTCGAAAAAACCTCTGCAAAACTTGAAGGAAAGTTTTTTTTTGAAAACAGAAATCAGTCAATCTCGGTGTTTTTCGGAAACGGCAAAAGAAAAGCTTTTTTAAACGGGATTGCACAGCCTTATCCGACGAAAATAATAGGAAAATTCAAAGTAATACTTTTTTCACCGACGCACCTTTCGTTGGTGAGTGCAGGACCTGAAGGAAGAAGAAAATTTTTAGACGCTGCTATTTGTCAGCTAAAACCGACATATATTTCACAAATTTCACGTTATAATCAAATACTGAGAGAAAGAAATGCTTTTCTTAAAAATTTTTCAATGAACAGAAATACAGGGTTTTTAGAAGTTTTAAACGAAAAACTTTCAGAAACGGGAGCGGTTTTAATCGAAGAAAGATTAAAATACCTCGAAGTTTTGAAAAAAGAGGTTACCGGAATATATTCCGATATTTCCCAAGGATCTGAAAAAATTGAAATCAACTATATTTCAGGTATTTCCAAGAAAATTTCTGAGGAAAACACGCATGATTTTATTAAAAATGAGATTTTTTCAAAACTTGAAAAATCATATCAGTCTGATATAAAATCAGGTTATACTTCATTTGGCCCACATAAGGACGAACTTGAAATATTGATTGATGAAAAAAAAGCACGTTTATTCGGCTCGCAAGGTCAGCGTCGGTCGGCAGCTCTTTGCCTTAAACTTGCAGAAGCAAATATTTTGAAAAATTTTTCAGGAGAATCGCCTGTAATACTTTTAGACGACGTTATGAGCGAACTCGACGAGTACAGGAGAGATTACCTGATAAGCAAAATAACGGGAAGTCAAGTCTTTATAACCGATTGCAGTTTAAGCGTTTCGGAAAAATTTTCAAGCGTTAAACTTTTTAAGGCCGAAAGCGGAGTCATAAGTGAAGTAAGCAAGATTTAATCGGAGGAGTATTTTGAAATATCTCGATATAGGGTCAGACACCATAATTTTCAGCGATGACGTAATAGGAATTTTTGATCTTGATAAGACCACGGTTTTTAAATCAAACAGAAACTATTTGTCAAACATGGAGAAAAGAGGTAAAATAGTAAATACTACCGAAAAATTACCAAAGTCATTTATAGTTTTAGACGGTAAGGAAGATAAAGTATATTTAAGTCAGTTTTTGCCTTCCACACTTCTGAAAAGGCGGTACACAAAGCAAAGGAGTGAGAGCCGATAGGAAAGTTCAGATTGCCTAAGTGTCCGTACTGCGGCGAAATAATTTGGTACATAGAAGCTTTTTTTGCCAAAAACAAAAAAACCTACAGATGCAAAAGTTGCAAAAAAACGAGTAGCGTTCATGTTGATTCCAAAGCGTTTCAGATTTTGGGATTAGCCGAGATAATCGCAGTTATGATTTTTGTTGCGGCGATATTTGCGGGAAGCGGTTTTTGTCTCGGAGGAATTGCACTTATTGTTTTCACGTTTTTTTGTGCATATTCCGTTTTGCCTTTTACAGTCAGACTTTTTCGCATAAAAAGGCACAGCGAAAGCGAAGACGATGTTTTTACGGATATGAAAAAAGAATCCGGAGAGGATACAGACACGGAAATTTACAGTAATTAAAAATAATTTTTTGGAGGAACTACACTTTGGAAAGTAATGAGATAAGTCAAAGCGGCGGAAAATACGGTGCAGGCGAAATACAAGTTCTTGAAGGTTTGGAAGCTGTAAGAAAACGTCCCGGCATGTATATCGGAACAACCGGCCCCAAAGGGCTTCATCACCTTGTTTATGAAATCGTGGATAACGGTATAGACGAAGCTTTGGCGGGATATTGCAGCAAAGTGGAAGTGGATATTCTTCCGGGAGAAGTCATAAAAGTAACGGATAACGGAAGAGGAATACCCGTAGGAATTCACCCCACAGCGGGTATACCTGCCGTTACGGTTGTTTTTACGGTGCTTCATGCAGGAGGAAAATTCGGAGGAAGCGGATATAAAGTTTCGGGAGGATTGCACGGAGTAGGTGCTTCGGTTGTAAATGCTCTTTCGGAATGGCTTGTGGTTGAAGTTTGTGACGGAAAACATATTTACAGGCAAAAATTCGAACGCGGAAATATCGTAACCGACCTTGAAATAGTCGGTGACTCCGAAGAAAGAGGAACAACGATAACGTTTAAGGCCGACCCGGAAATATTCAAAGAATCCACTGTTTACGATTACGAAGTTTTGCAAACACGCCTAAGAGAGCAGGCTTTTCTTAATGCAGGAGTCCGCATAGTTTTAAAAGACAGCCGTGACCCCGAAAATCTCAGAGAAGACGATTTCAAATACGAAGGCGGAATAAAAAGCTTTGTCGAATACATTCACAAAAAAAGAGGACTTGAAGTAATTCACGACGACGTTATAAGTTTTTCGGGCGTTCTTCCCGACGGTTCGGCAAGCGGAGAAGTTGCTCTCCAGTACAACGACAGTTATAACGACCTTATTTTGTCTTTTGCGAACAACATTCACACCATGGACGGCGGGACGCATGAAGACGGTTTTAAAAGAGCTTTTACCCGCGTTATAAATGACTACGCAAGGAAATATAATCTTCTCAAGGAAAGCGATAAAAACTTTTCGGGTGACGACGTAAGGGAAGGTCTTACCGCAATCATAAGCGTAAAAGTGAGAAACGCGCAGTTTGAAGGCCAAACCAAAACAAGACTCGGAAACATGGAAATACGCGGCCTTATCGATAAAATCGTGACGGATAAATTTACAACTTACCTAGAAGAAAATCCGGCAGTTGCCAAAGCCATAGTCGAAAAAGCAATGTCTGCTTCAAGAGCAAGAGACGCCGCAAAAAAAGCAAGAGATTTGGTTCGTCGTAAAACGGCAATGGAAACAGCTTCACTTCCGGGAAAACTTGCGGATTGTCAGTCAAAAAATCCTGACGAAACCGAGATTTACATCGTAGAAGGAGATTCCGCAGGAGGCTCTGCAAAAAGCGGAAGAGACCGTAAGTTCCAAGCTATTCTTCCTCTTTGGGGAAAAATGCTTAACGTAGAAAAATCCCGTCTTGACAAAGTTTACGGAAACGATAAACTGATGCCTGTAATTACGGCTATCGGATGCGGAATCGGGGACGATTTTGATATCAGTAAACTTCGCTACGGAAAAGTCATAATTATGGCCGATGCCGACGTTGACGGTTCTCATATACGTACTTTGCTTTTGACTTTCTTTTTCAGATTCATGAAACCCGTGATTGAACAAGGTCATATTTACATTGCTCAGCCACCGCTTTTCAGAATTACCAAAAACAAAAAGCATTACTACGCTTATTCCGATGAAGAAAGAGATAAAATTTTAAAAGAGCTCGCCGGCGGAACTGAAATCCAGCGATACAAAGGTCTTGGTGAAATGGATGCTGAGCAGCTATGGGAAACGACTATGAACCCCGAAACACGCATAATGCTTAAAGTTTCGCTTGAGGACGCGGCCGCGGCAGACGAAACATTCACCATTTTGATGGGAGACAAAGTCGAGCCCAGGCGTGAATTCATCGAAAAGAACGATAAATATGTTCAAAACCTGGACGTATAATTTTGGTGTATTATTAAAATAAATTGTTGAGATATTCAAATTAAACATGTATAATTTATATAATTAAGTTTTATTTCAAAACTAAAAAAATTTATAATTGAGGAGTTAAAATGAAAGGTAAAGATTCATATCCCCCTGCGTGTAGCGGAGAAAGCTTATCAGGAGTCAATAAAATTTGTGTTCAAGGCGAATCGGAATCATCAAAGGAAATTTCCGCAGACAGCGATGAAGTTCGAAAGCGAAGCGATTCGGACTGCCAAAATTCAGAATGTGAAAATAGTTCGTCTGGCGAAGATTTAAATCAAAAAACAGACGAAAATCCCGATAACGAAGAATTCATTGATTCAGAGGAAGTTTCGGAAGATTCCGAAGACGCGGATAAAACAGAAGAATGGGACGGTTCCGAAGCTGAGATAGTCATTGACGACGAGTCCGAAGAGTATGAAGACGAAAATACAGGAATCAAGATAAAATACCGACTGAATCCCGATGAAATACGTAAATTCGTTCAGAGCAGCGAAGGATATGAAAAAAACAAAAAAGCTCAAAAAAAGCATACGATAATTCAAAGCGTTGTGTTTGTGCTTATGGTTATATTAAGTGCAATAACAAACAACCGTTATTATTTGGTTTTGTCAGCATTTCCGCTTGTGTCTTTGTTGCTGATATGGATTATTCCTTACATAGGGATGAGAAAAATTATCGGAAAAGTCCTAAAAAATCAAGAATTTTCCGTAGAAATTTTTCCCGATAAAATAGACGTTACAACAAAAAATTTCGAAAAAGAAATCATGCTTGATGGTTCTTGCGAAAGCGAAGAAATTGAAAATATGATAGAAATATTTTCAGATGGAGAACTCAGTCTTCTTATTCCCACGCGTGCCGTCGAACCTGAATTTCGTGCGGATTTGCAAGCTATGATTTTAGCGGGAACCAAACCGAGATACAAAAACTAGGTTTTATTTGCTTTTTACTTAATATGTTAATTAGAGGGGTATTGGATGGATAACCAAGATGAAAAAAATACGGTAAATCAAGATTTGCCGGAACCCAAAGTTATAGAAGTTGATATAGAAAAAGAAATGAAAAAATCATTTCTTGCGTATTCGATGTCCGTAATAGTTGCGAGAGCTTTGCCTGATGTTCGCGACGGCCTTAAACCTGTTCACAGAAGAATTCTTTACACCATGTTCGAAGACAACTTAGGACCAGATAAAGCGTACAGAAAATGTGCAAATACGGTAGGTTCTGTTCTTGGAAGATATCATCCTCACGGCGATGCTTCCGTTTACGATGCACTCGTAAGACTTGCACAGGATTTTTCCATGAGATATATGCTTGTAGACGGTCACGGAAACTTCGGTTCCGTTGACGGCGATCCTCCGGCTGCGTACAGATATACCGAATCCCGCATGAGCAAAATAGCGGTTAAAATGCTGACCGATATTGATAAAGAAACAGTCGATTTTGTGCCGAACTATGACGACAGGTTGGAAGAACCTACAGTACTGCCTTCGAGATTTCCAAATCTTTTGGTTAACGGCTCAACAGGTATTGCGGTCGGAATGGCTACAAATATTCCTCCGCATAACATGAATGAAGTTATTGACGCAATGTCGTACTTGATTGACCACCCCGAAGCCGAACTTGCCGAAATTATGGAATATATTAAAGGCCCTGATTTCCCCACAGGCGGCATAATTATGGGGCGTTCGGGAATAAGAGCGGCCTACGCTACAGGCAGAGGAAAGATTACAGTAAGAGCCAAAGCGGAAATCGTTGAAGATAAAAATTCAAGATATAAAATAATAGTAACCGAACTTCCGTATCAGGTAAATAAAGCACGCCTCGTCGAAAGCATTGCCGATATGGTTAAAGACAAGAGAATCGAAGGAATTTCGCACATTGAAGACCATTCTGACAGAAACGGAATGCATATCGAGATAGATGTTAAAAAAGACGCTTCTGCTCAGATAGTTCTCAATAAACTTTACACTTATACGCAGCTCCAAACCACTTTCGGTGTAATAATGCTTGCAATTGTGAACGGTGAGCCTAAAATACTAACTCTTAAACAGGTTCTTGAAGAATACATAAAGTTCCAATTGGAAGTCGTTACAAGAAGAACGATTTTTGACCTTAAAAAAGCTAAAGAACGTGCTCATATTTTGGAAGGCCTTAAAACAGCTCTTGATTTCATAGATGAAGTCGTTGCGATACTTCGTTCTTCAAAATCCATTTCAGAGGGAAAACAAAGACTTTCAGAGCGTTTCGGACTTGATGATATTCAAACTCAAGCCATAGTTCAAATGCCTCTCGGAAGACTTACAGGCCTTGAAAGAACTAAAATAGAAGACGAATTAAAAGTCCTTGCAGAAAAAATAGCAGATTTAAATGATATTTTGGCAAGCGACCATCGCAAACGCGAAATAGTAAAAAAAGAAGCAATCGAAATCAAAAATAAATTCGGCGACGAAAGAAGAACCGCCATAGAAAACGTAAGCGGCGAAGTCGATATTGAAGATTTGATTCCAAAAGAAGACTGCGTTTTGACAATGACAAGATACGGATACGTAAAACGTCAAAGTTTGGACAGCTATAAAACTCAGCGCCGAGGTGGAAGAGGAATTTCCGGACTTGCTCGCCGTGACGAAGACGTTGTAAACGAACTTTTCATAATAAACAGTCATGACTATGTTCTTTTCTTTACGAATTTCGGAAGAGTATACAGGCTTAAATGTTATGAAATTCACGAAGGCTCAAGAACTTCAAAGGGAACGAATATAGCAAACCTGCTTCCTATTTCCGCCGACGAACGTGTAACTTCGATGATAAAAGTAACGGAATTTGAAGAGAATAAATATCTTATCATGGTTACCAAGCACGGGGTTATAAAGAGAGTTGACTTAAATGCGTTCAACACAGCAAGAAAAGGCGGTTTAATCGCACTTGATTTGGATGAAGGCGATGAACTTGCTTGGGTTCGCATGACGAGCGGCTCCGAGGAAATAATAGTAGCCACCAAAAAAGGAAAGTCCATAAGATTTAACGAAATGGACGTAAGAGCTGTGGGACGCAGTGCAAGGGGCGTAAGAGCACTTAAGTTAAAAGATGACGATGAAGTTGTCGGAATGATAATAGTAAACCCCGAAAGCCTCGTTTTAACCGTTTCCGATACAGGTTACGGACGAATTTCCGATGCGTCTGATTATAGAATTCAGTCACGCGGCGGTCAGGGGGTAATAAACTACCATACCGAAAAATACGGCGATGTTGCTGCACTTCACAGCGTAAGCCTTGACCAAGACGTAATTTTGATTTCGGACAGCGGCGTAATAATAAGAATTAAAGCCGATACAATTAGAAAATGTGCAAGGCCGTCAAAAGGCGTAAAAGTGATGGGACTTAAAAACGGCAGTAAAGTCGTGGCAGTAGCGTGCGTTCCGAGGGAAGATTCAGAAGAAAAATCAGACATTTCAGATCTTGAAGATGTTGAGTCAGAAATTGAAGAAGAAATTTCAGATTCTACTAATAACCCTTTAGAAAATGAAGATTAAAATTTATATTCTGCCAATATCCGATTGAATTTGAGGAAAAAATTTGGTCTCTAATGATCATTAATCAAAAGTCAAAGAATAAGCTTTAAATTCTACTGATAATCCAACAAAAATTGAAGGGTAAAATTCGTAGCCGACGCATTTTCGCGTCGGTAGTTGTGTGTGAAAATATTTCAACGAATATGCTATTTAAAAGACAGATTAAAAAGTGATGGGTCTTAAAAATGGCAGCAAAGTTATAGCTGTGGCG
>CABUYS010000018.1 GCA_902495835.1 uncultured Oscillospiraceae bacterium
GACAGCACCGTCAACCCCAGCTTTATCAGCCTTGGCGTTAATTCGAGCTTCGTGGTTACCGCTTAAAACCACAGCTGCGTTTTCTTTCCATGCCCGACTTTTTAAAACCCATTTCCAATACTCTTCGTTATTTCCGTCATCAACAAAATCTCCAAGATGAATCATAAAATCGGTGTTTTTTTCACTTTTAACCGCATTTTCAAGCATATTCGAAAAAACTTCGTAATCGGTTTTTACCATTCCTTGAGAATCCGTTAAAATCATAAACTTGAATTCTTTCGAGGGATTTTTTATTTTAATTTTATAAACACTACTTTTTTTATCTCCCGAATACAAAATTCTGTAATAAATATTTCCTTGGCGTAAATTTTTAAGAGAAACAGAATATTCGTTTAAATATATTATTTCATAACTCGAAACAAGCCCCAAATTTAATAAAGGCCAAGTTTTAGGCTTTTTCTTACACACAGGAATCACCGAATGCACGTTTGAAAAATCTTCGTCGTAGGAGTATTCCAAAACGCAGTCGTTAATGCTGCAACTTGTAAACCAACGAAAATTTCTGTCGGATGAAGTATTCTCGCCGAGAGTCACTGTAATGTTGTAAGGCTCTTCAGGAATGTTTTCTTTAAACCCTTTAAGATTTTTCGGAAAAGATTTAAAACAATTCCCCAGAAAATTTCCCGCTATTTCGCAAAGAATTTCACTTGCACCTCTTATGAAGCTGGGACTTACGTAATCTTTCGCAAAATTATAAATTATTTCTTTTACGTTAATATCAAACATACCGAGAAGATGCGACAGTTGCCCTCGATTCGTCTTTTTATTTAAAATCGAACGCACAACCACAGAATCAAAAGTAACTTTAAAATCAAAAAATATTTCTTCGCTTACCTGTGCAATTACTTCTGAAATGTATTCAACTAAAATATCTATCCATTTTTCTATAAATTCACCTTTGGCAATGTTTCTGAGTGCAGGTTCAATCCATTTCGGAATATCGTCGGAAGACTTGTAGTAATTGAGCAAAATAAGCATTGCCAAATCATACAAAGTCTTTTCTTCGGAAGTTTTAGGCTTATATATCTGAGTGTCCGAAAGACTGCGTATAATATTGTCTGTTTTGTTTATTATATAGCTGTCGTCGAGTATATATTTTTTTTCAATTTGATTTATTATACTGTCGAAAGATTTTATTATTTGCTCATCGGTAATAGTTATTCTCTTTACAAAAAAACGCAGTATTCCGAAAAACTCAATCTGAATACCGTCATATCTGTACTGAACATCCACTCGCCCGAGGCCTCCGCTCAGCTGTATTCCTCGGCGTTTGCAAAGTTGATGTTTTATTTTTTTTAAAACAAATTTATCGGCGTTTATACCGGGAATTAAATTTTCAATACTTTTTTTAACTCCCGTACGCTTTATTTTATCTATAAACGGCCTAAGCGATTCAATTACTATTTTGCTTAACTTTCCGCCTTTATACTCCAAAGTTTTTTCATTCATATACTGCGTCCTTCGGTTGATTTTTTTATTTTATTCGGAATATTTTTTTAAAAGAGCTATCTCTTCTTTGTACCCTTCAAGGCTCTCCTGCGGAGTTTCCAATATAAACGGGAGATTTTTAAGGTAAGGGTGATTTATAATTTTAATCAAAGCTTCAAGCCCTATATTGCCGTGTCCTATGCGTTCATGGCGGTCTTTTTTGCTCGATAATATGTTTTTGCTGTCATTAATATGAACCGCTCTTAATTTTTTTATACCTACAATCCTATCAAATTCTTCCAAAACGCCTTCAAGATTGTTTACTATATCATATCCGCCGTCAAAAACATGACAAGTATCAAGACATACGCCAATCTTTTCCTCTAACTCAACGTTATCTATTATAAGACGCAATTCCTCAAAACGTCCACCGATTTCACTGCCCTTTCCCGCCATGGTTTCAAGCAGTACGGTAGTTTTTTGATTTACATCTAAAACTTTATTTAAAGTTTCCGAAATTTGAATTATGCCTGCTTCCATTCCTTGACCCGTATGGCTTCCCGGATGAAAATTATAAAAACTTCCCGGAATCAATTCGGTTCTTTTCAAATCATCTTCAAAAATATTTTTGGAAAAATCCCTTATGTGCTCCGCTTTCGAACACAAATTCATAGTATACGGAGCATGGGCAACTATAGGAGCAAAATTTTTTTCTTTAAATATCTTTAAAAATTCTTCGATATCTTTTTTGTCAGGCTTTTTAGCCGAACCTCCACGAGGATTTCTCGTAAAATACTGAAACGTGTTCGCACCTATGCTTAAAGCAGTTTCAGCCATTGCACAAAACCCTTTGGAGCTTGAAAGATGACATCCTATATTAATCATAAATTCAGCGGTCTAAACCACATTCACCTGCCTTAAAAATAAACTCAACTTACGTTAAATTTTATTATAAAGCTATGTTTTTTGCAAATTTTAAATAAGCAAAAAAAGCATTGATTTTTAATTGGCAAAGTGTTAAAATATAAATATAATTAAGAACAAATGGAGGAAATAATATGTCAAATAGAGCACTTAACATCGTAGAATGTATCGCAGCCACTTTGTTCACAGTATCTGCAATAGTACTAACGTTATTAGAGGGACCAAGATATCCTACGTGTATCGTCTCGAATTATTGTGTATTATGGTAAATTTTTTAAAACCAAACTCAACTTTACTTTCAATCTATCTGGCGGGGCACAATTTGTGCCCCGCTGTGTGCTGTGAGTCAAAATTAAAAATTATTTTATTTACTGATTATTTCTATTTTTGCGATAAGCCGGCATCTTCATATTCTTTTTTCAGCCTCTCTGCATATCCACACAATTCTCTCAATTTTTTCCGTGTTTCCTCTCTGGAGTGTCGTTTGGATCAGACCTTAGATCTGACAAAATTCTTTAGCTAGATGTAGTACTGGTCTCACTGCCCTCATCTTTCGAATGTAATGTTTCGCCTGACCAACTCTTTCGGCGAAATGCATTACCAGCCTTGTTATTTCCATCGCTCCGAGGTAACGGTGGATTAGGTAAAGGGCGTGGATTCGGTGATGCTACTTTGCCTTTACCCTGTACTGCTGTTGCTACTTCATCTTCGCTGTCTACGGAATGTTTTTGCGTCGTTGCATTTCTCTGAGATAATGTTTCGCCTGACCAACTCTTTCGGCGAAATGCATTACCAGCCTTGTTATTTCCATCGCTCCGAGGTAACGGTGGTGGAGCTTCTTCTCCGCTCTTTTTGCTAATATTTTCTAAAATTTTGTTAAGTTCTTTGTCTGCCTTTTTCGACTCTGCGAAAAGACTATCAAAAGATTCCTTTATATCCGCTTCGCTTTTAGTTGCGTCATTTAAATCGTCTTCAAACGCTTGCTTTTTAACTTTCATATCATTAATAATGTCATCTGTTTTTCTCTTTATTTCATTACGCTCAACATCTGACAACCCTCCTGCAACGGCAGCGTTGTTATATATGGATTGTTGCATATTACCAAGATTCACAACAATATCCGTTATATGTTTAACATACGATTTCCTTAATTCTTCGAAGGGGTCAGGATTCAAAGGTTATTCTTCCAGCGGTTTTGAAGAATCATCTTGTTTAGCTGGGTTTTCTAATTGTTTCGAAATTTTGTCATATAATTCCTTTGCTTCTTCTATTACTTTTGATAAATTTAAGGATTTTCTTTCAGCAGTATTAACACTTGATGTACTTCGAATTCCAAGTAAAATTCTTTGAAATTTACTTATAACAGAATTTATTTCCTCAATCACCTTATCCGGTTCTTTAAATAAGTGCCGTTTTTCCCCCATTATTTGTGTTCGCTGTTCTTTTAATTTCTTTAACAATTCTTCAGCATCCTTCATTATACCTGCAATATCTTCAACTTTATCAGTTTGTCTTTTTATTTCCTTCATCTCACTCTCTGCTTTATCAGGATCTTCATTTCCTTCGGAAGATCCAAATATCCAATTACCAAAATCTTTTACTGATTTCCAAACGCGCCCGAACCAACCTGCTTTTCCCGCAACGTCTTCTGCTTTGTTCAAAGCGTCTTGTGCTTCTTCCATAACATCTTGTGCTTTATCCGCAACATCTTTTTCTTCGCCTTCTGTTGCTTCATCTTCTTTTTCTGCTTCTTCTATCTCTTTTTCGCTATGTGATTCAGGTTTATCTCCATCTTCATCCATGCCATCTACTTTGGAATCTTTTCCTTCACCTACTTCAGGTTTAGAACTTGAAGTCGGGTTTGCATAACTCTCCAACATTTTCGCTGTTATTTCGTTTAACTTGGCATCGGCCTTTTTACACAATGCCTGTAATTCTGAATTAATTTCTTCTAACCAAGTTAACTTCTCAGCACTCGCACCTCCATCATCTGTTTCCGAACTAATTTTCAATAAATCTTTATCAATATCACCTAGGGTTGAATCTATTTCTTCACATAAATTTTTTGCTTCCTCATTATTCTTATGAAGACCAAGCGTTTCTCTTAATTTTTTTAATTCTTTCTTCGATTTTTCAACATTACCAATGTAATTTTTAACACGATCATTTGGGAGACTGCGAAATTTTTTTTCTGAATCTCCAATATATTCTTCCTCGCCATCTACGTCACCTGTGTCTAACTCTTCGTCTTTTTCATCGGGATTTTCGTCATCTGCACCTAATTCTTCGTCATTTTCTTCTCCATCATCCCCATCGTTGTCTTCATCTGACTCTTCGTCTTCTTCATCGGGATCTTCATCACCTGCGCCTAACCCTTCACCATCTCCATCATAACCATCATCTGCTGAAGGCTTTGAAGCTTCTTCCTTTTTCTTTTTCTTTTTCTTACCTTTACCATTTTTTCTTTTATTGTCATCTAACTCTTCGTCTTTTTCATCTTCATCATCTTCATCGCTGTCTCTATCTGACTCTTCGTCATCTAATTCCTCATCATCTCCATCATATACACTTTCTGTCACTGTTTCACGTCCTAGTTTATTTTTACTTCCTGTATTTCCTGAATTATTTTCAGTTTTTTTACTGCTATTTTCAGATTCTTTTGTAATTTTTAAAAAATCTTTTATAATTTTTTCGATTTGTTTTGATGATTTTTCATATTTGCATTCTAAATCTTTTAATTCATTCCTTGCTTTTTTTAATTTTTTAACTTCTTCTTTAGTCATTTTTTTACTGCTGCTATTGAATTCGCTTATTTTCTCATTAAAAAATTCTACTTCCTCACTTAAATACAGTTCAAGACATTTGAACTCCATATATAAATTTTTTATATCTTCTTTAGATACATGTTCTTCAAGTATTTCTTTTGTAGTTTCCCAAGTAGGGGTCCCGTTCGAATTAACTACATTTTTCAAAACCACTGTTCTAGGTAATTTCATTAAACGCACACTTTCGTTCGTAGGACCAACTCTTAATGATTGGTTCCTAACTCCACCTAATATTTTCCCTTTAAAGTTATTATTATCAAGTTTACGTGCTCCATTAAAGTTTTTAATTACTTCTTTATGGAAATCCCACACTTTTCTTCCAAATTTTTCAATATTCTTCCTTTGTTTGTGATTTTCAAATTTACCGGCAACTCTCTTAAACGCGCTCTTCAACCCCATTATTATCCAACCTTTCGAAATAGTTTTAATTAAATTTATTTGACTCGAGGCAATAAATTAAAATCTCAAAATCAAGATATTAAACACATACCGGCAACTATAAAAGCCACCGGTATATTTATTTATTACCTAATTTTGTCAATAAAACAAATGCCTTGGAAATTATTTTATACCACTCACGGCTCAAATTACGATAAATAAGCTGAGTCACACCTAAACGCTTTGCCTTGCGGGCAGACTTAAAATTTAGCTGCTAGTACAGTTAATTTTGGACTTCAACAGGTGGTGCTAAAGGTGGCTCTTTTTCTCCTACAGCCGAGTTCGGTGCGTCACCTTCTAATTCGAGTGGCGCTGGAGGCGCCGAACCCTCTTCCGATGGCACCGGTGCCGGTATCGGTTCTGTTGGTGGTGTATTGTTTGTTCCAGTTCCGGTTCCTGTTTTTGCTTCTGCTTCTGCTTTTGCTTTTGCTTCTGCTTCTGCTTTTGCTTTTGCTTTTGCTTCTAACTTACTTTTCTTAATACCAACCTTGGCTCTAGAAAAATGACCAACGTCTCCCCTGAGTGTTTTGTATTCTTTACTTGAAGGCATATTTTTGAAATTCTTTAAAAGTTCGCCTACTCTTGCTTTAAATTCTATATATTCCTTTTTGCAGTTTTCCAATGCGTCATTGCATCTTTGTATTTCCTGATATCTTTCTTTACATTTTGCTTCTTTTTCTTTTTCACTAAGGTTCTTATCTTTTCGCAAATCTATTTCGAATATTTCCGCGTCATCTCTATTAGTAAGTTTTCTTAATTTACCTTCTGCTGATACAACATTATCTTCTCTTTTTTTCAATTCTTCTAAATTGTTTTTAATATATGAGATCACATCATTATAGCTTTTCTCTCCTTCGCCAAATCCAACGAATACCTTCTCTTGCATATAATCTTTTGATGACTCTTGCTTTTTCTTTGCTCTCTTCTCCATTATCGAGTTTATAGCTTGAAAATCCTTATCTAGTTCTTCTCTTAGAAGTTTAAATCTATCCTCCATTTCTTTGACTTCCAATATCGCAGTTCTAGCAATATTATTTCGGATAGTCAATATATAAACGTTTTTGCGTAAAGTTTTAAGTTGACGCAACCGTATTTCGTGACCTGGAACATTATCGTTCACTTCACCAAATTCAGATGGTCTAATTGTTCGTTTATTTCTTATAATTGTCCTACTTTTTTCTTTACCATCTCTAACGATATCCGCCGTATCTGTTTCATTTATAGACATCATTCCAGCCACGTTTTTAAAATATTCTTTTTCAAGATTTAAAACACTTTTATTTAGTTTTTCATATTCTTTACGCAAACTTTTTGCTTTTTTAATATCTTTTTTATTGCCGCTACTTAATAACGTAATCTGTTTATCATTATATTTCAAAATAGCTTTAATAATTGCAAAAATTCTTACAATTTTTCTTTTTAATTTTTCATCATCTATTAAAGTTGCTGTATTAACACCACCTTCTAGCTCTTTCGCAATACCATTTCCGTCAAGGGCAAGGTATTTTCTAGTATTAACTCTTACCATTGCAGGTCTTTTACTCATCGAATCTTTCACACTAATTGTCATCGTTCCCTTTTTTACCAGTTGATAAAAATAAGGTTTCATACTCATACCACTTGCCAAAGCAACTTCTAAGTCAAATTTATTTACCTTTTTTAAAAACTTTACCATTTTTTGTAAAAACTTTGCTATTTTCTTCGTGACTTCTAATTTATTATCTGCCCTTTCCTCTGCTTCCCACTTTGCCGCTTTTCTTGCAACAGCATCTTTTAATCCCATTGTTATTACCTCTCTTTCAAATTTTGAATTTCAATTTTCCCATTTTACGATTACCGAACTTTAAGAATTTGCCCACCTTTCTTAATTAAAATTCAGAACCTTAAACAGTAATTTTGACACAAATATTCTAAAGATTAGATTTTTTATACCAATCTTGCACATTAGTATATATCTCGTTTTGTTGTTTGTCAATAGTTTTTTTGCATTTTTACACATTTTAACATCATTTAAATACAATTTGTTAAAAATGCCTATTCGCAGTTTCAATATTTATTCAGTCACAAAAATTTAAATCCCTATTTTTTGGCGCAAAAAACGCCAACCCTACGATTGGCGTCAACACTTATTATGAAATATCTTTACCCTTAAACCCGAGTCTCACGTACGAAAAAGTAAACCCAAGCATAATCCAGAAAAATCCTACCATGAACGTAACATCAAAAAGTATCGCTTTCTCAAAAAGGCAGTACCCGCAGTAACCTACCAAGACCGAAAAAAGCTTTGAAAATACAGTGAAATAGTTGAACTCCATGCACATGAACATGTGTTTGCATATATCTATCGCAACCAAAAACGAAAAAATCGCGAAAATTACAAATCCGACCAAACCGTAAGAAACCAAAATCGTAAGATACCCGTTATGAAGGTCCGGATGCCTTAGTCCCCCTTTGATATACCTTTTGGCATAAAGATTAAGATTAGCCCTGCCGATACCCATAAACGGATGATGTTTGAAAAGCTCTATTCCTTGCTTAAGAAGAGTGATTCTTCCGCTGCTGACCTCGTAATGTTCGCGGCCGATATGAAAATCTTCTTGAGTGCTTCCTTCTTTTTCATCCGTACTCGGAACGGCAATCGTTATACCGGATTTTTTTTCCGAAGAATCGTTATTCGGGCCTATCTCTTTTATTGTTTCCTGAACTATTTCTTGTTTGGACATGTCTGACAATGCTTCTCCTATAAACTGCTGACAGGCGTCCCTTAAAGTAAACGAAACAGACATCGAAACCACGCAAAATCCTATTATCACCAAAACACTTCTGAAAAATTTTATACCATAAGAAGCTTTATTTTTGAAAAACATGTTGCAAAAAACTCGAATAGTCAAATATATAATCAAAAACAAAAAGGAAGCGTTTGAATCGGACAAAAACAAACACACGCAATTTACCAAAACGCATAGAGCTAAAATTTTAGTGTTTAATCTCGTGTTTTTAAACTTATTTTTTATATATCTATCAGACAAAAAATCACATGCAATAATTGATTCTATCATAGAAAAAGCCAAAATATTCGAATTGGTATAAATTCCGATAAGACGATTTTTATATATACCCAAATGATATACACCCAGCGAAGTTTCGTGTTTAAAAAGCATTACAAAAATCGAAAGCAATCCGCAAATCGTTCCGAAAATCACAAAAAATTTAAGTACAAAAACCATTTCTTTTTCGATTTCTTCATGTGAATTTCCTGTGTACATACCGTAAAAAATAAAAAAGCATGCAGCTGTATATACAATCAAAGCAATATTCGGGACGAACCATATTGACACATGCATAAGTGACGTAGCTGCCATGGAAATCAAAAATGCCCATAGAAGATATTTATATCTGACTTTAAAAGCACGTTTCTCAATAAAAAAATTATGTACAAGTATGAAAAATCCCCATGCAAGGACAAAACACTTTAAAATAAAAGCGGGAACGTCCAAAAATGCAAGCATTTCCAAAGACAAGGTAATTATGAAAATTTTTCTGAAAAGACTTGCATCACACATCAGTTTTTTCATATCAAATTTTTCTTTAAAAATATGCAGTACAAGCCTCTCCTTTCGATAAATTTTTTAATTTAAGTTACTCGATTTCATCATCGGTTAAAAGAGTATGAAACGATAAACTCACTTAGTTTTTATTGTAGGCATTAAACGCACGCGTTTCCAAAAAACCATTAGTTATAAAAATTCTTAGTTTAAGTTCTCTTTATAAATCCTCGCAACGTACTCGATTTAATCATCAGTTAAAAAACAAAATTACTTCGCTTTTATTATAGATCTTAAGCGCACGCGTTTCCAAATACATATTAAATTATTAAAATTTTTCAGTTTAAGTTTTCTTTGCAAGCTTTAGCAATGTACTCGAATTCATCACCGGTTAAAAGAGTATGAAGCTGAAAAATTACTTCCTTTTTATTGTAATCATTAAACGCATGCGTTTCTCAAGACAGAGTAATTATAAAATTTCTTAGTGTAAATTTTCTTTGCAAGGCTTAGCAATATACTCAGTTTCATCATCAGTTAAAAAACAAAATTACTCGCTTTTATTGTAGGCATTAAATGCATGCGTTTCCTAAAACAAATTAATTATGAAAATTTTTTAATTTAAGTTTTCTTTGCAAGATTTCGCAAAGTACTCAATCTCATCATCGGTTAAAAGAGTGTGAAGCGGCAAAGTCACTTCGTTTTTGCACATATCATATGCATTAAACTAAAACGTTTACTAAGATAGGATAATTATAAAAATTCTTACTTCAAGTTTTCTTTGTAAGTCTTTGCAACATACTCGACTTCATCATCGGTTAAAAGAGTGTGAAGCGGCAAAGTTACTTCGTTTTTATACATATTATAAGCATTTGGAAAATCTTTGACATCAAAACCCATGTTTTTGTAGGCAGTAAGCATAGCAAGCGGTTTGTAATGAACATTTGTCGCAATACCTGCTTCTGCCATTTTTTCTATAAATTTATTTCTGAATTTTTCGTCTTTGCCCAAAAGCCTTGTGATATACAAATGACAGCTTGATTTGGAATTTTCATTCAAATGAGGCAAAACCTGAATATTTTCGGATTTGAAAAATTCATTGTACATCTTGGTTACTTCATAACGCCTTTGAAGCATTTTGTCGTATCTTTCCAGCTGCGACAGCCCTAAAGATGCCAGAACATCCGTCATATTACACTTGTATGCGGGATAAATTATATCATATTCCCAAGCCCCTGCTTTGGTTTTTGCCAAAGCGTCTTTGTTTTGCCCGTGAAGAGACAAAAGCATAAAATTTTTATATATTTCTTCATTTTTAATTCCGTTAATCGGTTTCCATGTTACCGCTCCGCCCTCGGCAGTGGTGAGGTTTTTAACGGCATGAAATGAAAAACTTGTGAAATCGGCCACGCTTCCGGATTTTTTTCCATTACGAAACGCTCCGAAAGAATGTGCACCGTCAGCAACTACCGCTACTCTACCGATTGCTTCCTGAATTAAATTATTAGGCTTAAAAATATTTTTTCGTTTATTTACGATTTCGAAAATTTTATCATAATCACACATTACTCCGCCCAAATCAACAGGAATAATCGCCTTGGTGCGAGGAGTAATCGCATCGTAAAGCTTTTCGTAATCCATTTCAAACGAATCTTCTGCGGTGTCCACAAGAATAGGAGTCGCTCCGACGTGACAAATCACACTGCACGACGCTGTATAAGTGTAACCGCTTGTGACAACTTCGTCTCCGGGCCCGATTCCCAAAATTCTGAGAGTCATCTCAAGGCACGCCGTAGCAGAATTAAGTGCGGCGGCAGAATCAGTTTCGCAGTACTCGGCTATCTTTTTTTCAAAGAGTTTTGTTTGAGGTCCTGTTGTAATCCACCCTGAACGCAAAGCCTCACTTACCGCGGTAATATCTTTTTCCGAAATATCCGGAGGAGAAAATTTTATATTATAACTCAAATTCAAAATCTCCCTTACTTTTTTATTACAGCAAAAACTGTTTTTACCATTACCTTTATATCATACCAAAAATTAAAATTTTTAATATATTCAAGATTGTATTTCATTTTTTCAGGAAGAATTTCTTCCACATAAGTTTTGTCGGGGTTTTCGGCACCTTCTAAAAGTTTGGATTCATCTTT
Source organism: uncultured Oscillospiraceae bacterium (assembly GCA_902495835.1). Classification (GTDB taxonomy): domain Bacteria; phylum Bacillota; class Clostridia; order Oscillospirales; family Acutalibacteraceae; genus UMGS1491. The sequence continues at coordinate 11,365 of CABUYS010000018.1, forward strand.
GTACATAATGCTTGTCATTGAAGTGACTCCCGCAGGCAAAAGAAGAGTCGCAAACATTTCAGGAGTATATTTATTTACATATTTAGGCACTTCAGGTCTTACTCCCACGAAAGACAATTCCCCTTTTAAAATATTAAACAGTTGAGGGACTTCATCTATACGGAATTTTCTAAGCCATCTGCCGCACTTTGTTATCCTCGGATCTTCACCTGTAGTTACCTGACTTCCCAAACTTTCTGCATTTTCAACCATTGTGCGGAATTTGAAAACTTTAAAAATCTTACCGTTTTGAGTTACTCTGTCCTGCAAAAACAGTGCTTTCCCGGGAGAGTCAAGCTTTATAACGATAAACGTTGCAAGCAAAAGCGGAGAAAACAAAACTATTAAAAAAACAGACATCACTATATCAAATATTCTTTTGAAAATCAGGGCTGCTTTTCGTTTTTTTACTATTTCATAGTATTTTTTTACTTCCTCATTTTTCATATATTCGGGAAGCTCATTCCACGAGAGAAAAATATCGCATCACACCTTTATCAAAACTGTTTATTCAAGTTTTCTTAATATAATATTATATTCCAAAAAATAACTGTTTTCAATACACTTACCGTCAACCAAAAAATAATGGTATATATGTTTAAAATTGGGAACAATAAATTAAGTTGTTATATGAGATTTAAAGGTGGTATTTAGATGGCTGTAGCATTTATCCGAACCATAATTTTGTATCTGATAATAATTTTTTCAATGAAAATGATGGGAAAACGTCAGATAAGCGACCTTCAAACATCGGAACTGGTTATAACGATTATGATTTCAAACATTGCCGCAATTCCAATGGAAGACAGTGCACAACCTCTTTTAGGAAGCCTTATTCCAATAGCGGTTTTGATTTGCTGCGAGATATTTGTTTCATACATGATGATGAAAAACCCGAAAATTCGAGGATTAATATGCGGTAAACCCGTTATAGTCATAAGCGAAGGCAAAATTCAACAAAACGCTCTGAAATATCTCCGAATAAGTACCGAAGATTTATTTGAACAGCTCCGTCAAATGGATGTTTTCAGTCTTGAAGACGCATGGTTTGCAATAATGGAAACTAACGGAAATTTAAGCGTTCTTAAAAAATCATCAAAACAACCGCCCGATGCTGAAGCTCTGGGAATAAAAGCTCCGAAAGAAAAATTTGACGCTGTTGTTGTCAGCGACGGAATAGTATCAGATGTCTCGCTTTCGATATGCGGACTTGACAGCGACTGGCTCGAAAAAACACTGAAAAAAGAAAAAGTAAAACTTAAAGACATATTCATCATGACGGCAAACACATCAAAAGAATTCAGCATAATAAAAAAGGAGGTCGACGCATGAAAAAAATTTACTGGGCAGGAATTTTAGCAGTATTTTCAATAGGGATTTGTGCCTTATGCTTAATTTACGTTACCGACGCTTCCGAAAAAGCAAAAGATTATGTGGAAAAAATTCAAGAATCGGTAACCGAGTGTAATTATGACTCCGCTCGCGAAGAAGCAAATAAACTCGATGAATTTTGGGAAGAAAAACATACCATTCTTTCCATGCTTGTCCACCACAAGAACCTCGAAACAATAGAAGAATCCGTAGAACTTATAAAAACTTCCCTTGAAAATATAGACCCCGACAGCTCCATTGACTGCGAAATGGAAAACACTCGTGCACTTTCAAGAATTAAAAATTTAAGAGATGTTGAACTGCCTTCAATTTCCAATATATTTTAATTCGTAAATTACAAATAAACATCCACCCGCATAGCGGGTGGTATTTCCTTTTCAGGCATAGCCCTAATACTACTGGCAATCCACAAGTGACTTCTTTGTCATCCTGACAGCCATGCATTTGTTACTTAATACCCTTTAAAAGAGCCTCTTGGATCCAATTAATTTAATATTAAAATGAAACTCAATATCTAAACACATACAAAAACAGCTTGCAATAAATGCAAACTGTTATCTAAATATCAAAAACATATTACAAATTAAAATTTTTGCACATCGGGGTTAATTGTTAAAAAATCTGTAAAACCTGTCATATCGAACACTTCCATAATCGAGGAATTTACATTGTTTACAATCATCGACGCACCCTCGATAGTGTTTATTTTTTTCTGTGCATGCAGAACTGTCCGAAGTCCCGCACTGCTGAGATAATCCACCTTTTCAAAGTCAAGAACTATATTATTGCTGCCCTGTTCAAACCCTCTATCAAGCTCGGCTTGAAGCTCGGGAGCGGTTTGGGTATCTATTCTGCCTGTTATGCGATAAACTGTTTTTCCGTTTTCAACTGATTTTTCAATCTCCATTTTGATATGCCTCCTAAGTAAAAAATTATCTTGTGGTTTTAATTAACACTAAATTATTTTTCCCTTCGGAATACTTATATTCCATGCTGTCCATGATTTTATTTACCATAAATATCCCAAGGCCTCCTATTTTTCTGTCGCCAACTTTTTGAGTAACATCAGGCTCTTTAACCGCAGTCGGGTCAAAAGGAACGCCGCTGTCGGTAAATTTTACTTTAAAAAGTTTTTCTTCGGGAAAGTATTCCATATTCACAGACACCTCGCCTAACGAATCGGGATAAGCGTAATGGGAAATATTAACAAAAATCTCTTCACTGGCTATCATTACCCGATTAATTATGTCGAGAGAAATTCCGAGTTCTGTCATAAAAACGTACAGCAACTCGCGAAGTTTATACCAATCGGTAATTTGAGCGGATAAAACCAAACCTTTAGTTATCATACAACATTCCGCCTTTCTCCAATCAGTACATACACTATATTACAGCATTTATAATTATAATTCAAGTGTTATTTTAATTTTTTTGTTCAAATATTTAAAAAACGTAAATTTAAATCAATTTTTATATTTTTGAACATTTTCCACAATATTTTCAACTATTTTTCACATCATATTTTGACATTAATCCGTTTTGAAACATTTTTAATACATTTTATCACATTTTATTAAATATACTGCTATATATAGCTTACTTTTCCTATTATTTCACCGTTTTTCAAGAAAATTCGCGGAACCCGCTTGCCTATGAGACACACAACCTCATAATTAATCGTGCCCATAATTTTCGCCAAATCATCAACGGAAATAAATTCATCTCCGTCATGACCGAAAACAGTAACTTCAGTGCCTTCATGAACATTTTCAATATCGGAAACATCAAGCATCAGCTGATCCATACAAACTCTGCCTACTATAGGAGCTTTTTTGCCGCACACAATCATCTGAGCGGTATTGGAAAATTTCAAAGAATATCCGTCGGCATAACCTATGGTTACAGAAGCTATTTTCATTTCTTTTTTAGTCCTAAAAGTACGCCCATAGCTGACACTGGTGTCAGGAGGAATAACCTTTACCTGAGACACAACGGTTTTTAACTGCATGACAGGTTTTAAATCTATTTTATCCCTGACTTCATCAGACGGATAAAGGCCATAGAGAATAACTCCGGCTCTTACCATATCCATATGCATTTCGGGGAAATTTATTATTCCTCCGCTGTTGCAGCAATGTCTTATCGGAATTTTTACACCTTTGCGTTCCAAATCCTCTGTTACGGTTTTGAAATTATCAAATTGTTTTAGTGTATATTCACGATTGTTTGTAACATCGTCCGAAACCGAAAAATGCGTAAAAATACCTTCAAATTCCAGGTTTTTCATTGTATTTTTTATATTTATGATTTCATTTACCGATTTTTCTATGTCTTCAGGCGTCTGGCAGAAAAATCCGATTCGGCTCATACCTGTATCTATTTTTAAATGAATTTTTAAATTAAAATCCGAAGCTTTACACTTATCATAAAGTTTTTCGGCGTATTCATGCGAAAAAACAGCCTGTGAAATATCGTATTTACATAATATTTCAGCCATTTCAGGGTCAGTATATCCAAAAATCAAAATAGGTTTTTTAGCTCCGCTTTTTCTGAGCTGAACAGCTTCGTCTATATTCGAAACTCCGTAAAAGTCCGCTCCGAGCTTTTCGTAACGATTAACCAAAAATCCCGCTCCGTGACCGTAAGCGTCGGCCTTTAGAACGCACAAAAGTTTTGTGTTTTTTGAAAGTTTACTTTTAATGCTCTTAAAATTGTGCTCCAGAGCGTTTAAATCTATTTCCGCCCAAGCACGTTTTGAAAAATTTTCCAATATAAAAATCTCCTATCTTAAAAGAAATACATTTTATGTTATAGCACATTTTTACGTGCGTTAGAATAATATTCCTTAAATTCAAAACAAATAACGTAATTTTTAAAAAGATTAATTTACAACACAGCAATTAATGATAAAATATATTAATAAGACTTTAAACAAAAAAGGAAAATTTATGAATATAGGAAACATTGAAATTAAAGGAATAGCAGCTCTCGCACCCATGGCCGGAATAACCGACAGGGCGTTCAGAGAAATCTGTGCCATGCACGGAGCTTCGTATTTTACAAGCGAAATGGTAAGTGCCAAAGGACTTATTTACAACAGTCAAAAAACTTTCGAGTTAATGCAGCGTTCGAATTATGAATCTCCGTTTGCCATACAACTTTTTGGGAACTGTCCATCAGATTTTTCAGAGGCGATAAAAATAATAAACCAAAGCGGTTTTACGCCCGATATAATCGACATAAACATGGGTTGTCCCGCAACAAAAATAATAAAGGAAAATTCAGGGTCGGCACTCATGAAAAACCCAAAACTGTGTGCTGAAATAGTCGAAGCGGCAAAATCCGTGTCAACCGTTCCTGTAACGGTGAAAATACGTTCGGGCTGGAACAGTTCTTCAGTAAACGCAGTAGAAGTCGCAAAGATGTGCGAAAAGTACGGAGCCGACGCAATAACCGTTCACGGAAGAACCAAAGAGCAAGGATATTCAGGCAAAAGCGATTTGGAAATAATTAAAAAAGTAAAGGAAAACGTAAACATTCCCGTAATAGGAAACGGAGACGTTGTCGACGCTCTTTCCGCAAGCAAAATGCTAACCTACACAAATTGCGACATGGTGGCCGTAGGCCGAGGTGCAACAGGAAATCCATGGATATTTTCTCAAATAAACAAATACATGAAAAATCAAAAGTGCACCCTTCCGACAATTTCGGAAAAAATTAAAGTTATGAAAATTCACATCGAAAAAATATGCCTTTACAAAGGCGAGCAAAGAGGTATAAAAGAAGCACGAAAACACATAGCTTCGTACATTAAAGATATCCCGAACGCATCGGATTTTCGTAAGCTTGCTTTCGCCGCTCAAGATAAAAAAGCTTTGTTTGAGCTTTGCAATAAAATTGAAAAAAATTAAAAGAATCCACTTGAAAATGGGTGGTTTTTAATGTGCATTCAAGGAATTTTAATACTTGAAAAAATCCAACTAATTTTCTAAAATAAGGTACTAAATAGTTTTAAATTAATTACTTAAATTAAGATTTTTAGATTTGTTACGCAGTCCCAAATCTTGTGCGAAAACAAATATTAAGTCCCTTAAATATCACATTTTCGTATGCATTCAAGAAATTTTATAAATTTAAAAGTCCAGCTAAATTTTGTGAATAGAAGCTCGTACATTTTTTAAATCTAATGAAATTAATTACTTAAATGAAATTTTTAGATTTGTTACTCAGTCTCAAATCTTGGGCGAAAACAAAGATTAAATCCCGCAAACACTATATTTAGTATGAGTCTTAGAAATTTTATAAACGTAAAAATCAATCTGATTTCTGTAAATAAAAACTTGTATATTTTTAAATCATATAAAATTAAATCAAAATTTTTAAGCATATTCGGTAATCTTAAATTTCGCCAAAAACAAATATTAAACCCCATAAGTATCCTATTTTCGTATACATCACGCTTTTAAAAATTTTATCACAGGACGTTTTAAATAAATTTTGAGTAATCTTTTAAAATCGAATTATTAGTTGTACTTCCGCTCTATTTGAAATTTTTCACAGACATTTTTTAAAATTTTTGTTATGAAATTTATCTTCAAGATTAGTGCTTTCGTTTAAAAAAATCAGTTCGATTAGCTTAACATCAAAAACATAAGCTAACCGAACTTTTTTCATTTAAAAAATTCAAAATTATATTTTTCTATAATTTTCAAACTGTATATCAAGAAAATCATTTATAAAGCTTTCGTTTAACGAAACGGAGAATTCCTTTCCTGAATTCATTTCTTTTATTTTTCCCCTACCTGAATTTACTTCATCTTCGCCCAGTA
>CABUYS010000019.1 GCA_902495835.1 uncultured Oscillospiraceae bacterium
CTGATTTGTGGGCGCGGCGGAGTCATATCAATAACAAGTCCCGGTGCAACCAAAGTCATGGTGCGTTAATTCCTATAAAATTGAGGAGAAATTTGCATGAGTGAAATTTCCGAAGAATTATTTCCTAAAAAGCTTTTAAACGAGCGGTTTGAAAATAACGATGAGTATATAAAATGCGAAATGAAAAAAGTCGACAGGCATATAAAATATTACCTTAAAGCCAAAGAGTGCGGTAATTACAAGCGTTTTAAATCTGTTGCTCAAGGTAGCTTTTTCGAAGCTGAATTTTTTATAGATTCTCGTCTTAATGCTACGGGAAGAAATTTGTTTTTTCTTGATTACTTAAACCTTAATTTTAAATTGAACGTTTTGGAAAGATTTTGCGTAACACTTGGTATGCTTATCAATACCGATGAAAGGTATAAAGATATACTTAAAAGTATTGACGGCGGACAGAGTTTTAGTTATGCACTTGCACTCAGACTCTATTTTTTTGCCGAAGATACTTGTGATATAGATAATTATTACACTTTACACAATGCCATCAGTAAAAAAATGAATTCTTTGTTTTTTAACGGTGATTTGGTAAGTTTTGATAAGTATATTTTCAAAAGTGTAATAGAAAATTCCAATAATCCGCTCAGCGGAAACGACGGAATAACAATAAGAAATCCAAACGAAAGTTCGGAATCTGTCATACGGGAAGATGTTGCTAAAAAAATTTGCAAATATCTTAAAAATACGCCTAAAAATCGTACGGCTTATTACTGTATAACTGGGTGTGAGGGAATAGGAAAAAAGCATTTGGTCGGTAGAGTTTGCGATATACTTGTAAAAAATGTGATTTGTTTTGATATGAAAGAATATGTTTCGGAAAATAAGCAGAAATTTACTGATGCATTGATGTCGGCTTATCGTCAGGCTTTGATAAACAAGTCATATTTGTGCCTTGAGAATTTTGAGAGCATTGTAAGCCTTGATTTTATGAAACAAAAGTATATAGAATTCATTTTGAATTTGTCTTCTAATTTTTCCAAAGCAGTGTTTATTTTGTCTTCGAAAGAATTGCCTTTTTCGAAATATTGTCGTAATTTTTTGTTTATGAGTGTGTGCCTTGAAAGTTTGAATAACGAGGAAAGATTTAAGTTTTGGAATTACTCTCTTTCAAATTTGAAAAAAAACAAAGATTTGGATATTCATGAACTTGCAAATAAATTCTCTTTTACGCCTCTTCAGATAAATAATACAGTAGAAGACGCAAAAAGAATAACATTTTGGAATGAAGATAAAGTCATAGACAAATCGGTTATTTGTGAATCAGCGTACAATCAGGTTTCGGATAATTTAACCGACAAAGCTACTCTCATAAAAAAGAAACACACCTGGGACGAACTCGTTCTTGAGAAAAACCAAAAGGAAATAATAAAACGTGCCTGCAATCATATAAAATATAAACACATAGTCTACGATAAGTGGGGAATGAATAAAAGAGTACTTTACGGAAGAGGTTTAAGCGTTTTGTTTACAGGCCCTCCGGGAACCGGAAAAACAATGGCTGCTCAAGTAGTTGCAAATGAGTTGGGTCTTGAAATTTACAAAGTAGATATTTCAAAGGTGATTTCCAAGTATATAGGTGAATCGGAAAAAAATTTAGGAGAAGTTTTTGACAGCGCAAAAAAAAGCAATGTAATCCTGCTTTTTGACGAAACCGATGCCCTTTTCGGAAAAAGAACCGAAGTTAAAGATTCACATGATAAAAACGCAAATGTTGAAACTTCTTACTTACTTCAAAAAATGGAAGAGTACGATGGAATAACAATCCTTACCACAAATTTTATTGAAAACATTGATAAAGCATTTTTCAGAAGAATCAGTTATGTTGTACATTTTGCGTTTCCGGACGCAGCTGCGAGGAAAGAAATATGGAAAAAAATGTATCCCAAAGAAATGCCTCTTTCAAAAGATATTGATTTTGATTATCTTTCAAATAGATTCGAAATTGCCGGTGGCAGTATAAAAAATATAGCTGTGAATTCGGGCTTTATGGCTGCGGCGGATTCCAAATGCGTTGAGATGAAACATATCATAAAAGCTTTGGAATATGAAATTAAAAAGCAGGGTAAAATAGTTTCCAAAACCGATTTCGGGGAATATGGGTATTTAATATAAAATTATAACCACGCCTAAGAGGTGTGGTTATGATTATGTACTGTGATTTTATGTAAAAATCTAAAACCAAAAAGGCTACAAACACAAACCCGTTTTAATTTTAAATAGTTAAAACTACAAAACGCCTTCCTTCTTCATAAAAAAATCCCGCTAATTCCGTTGAAGAAACTTGAACTGAAAAATCTATGTAATTATATGTTACACGCATTGCTCTTTCTCTTATTTGTTCTTCATCAATTATTATTGCAAGATTTCTAAAAAATTCTCCCGCAACTTTATATCCGTTATTTAATTTTAGTTCTAAAATATAATTGCAAACATCTCTTTTCCATGTGCGCAAATTTACATCCGGATTATACTGAGTATCAAATGCTATTTGTTCGTGCATTCGAAAAAATTCTTCCAGCTTTTTTTTAACAGGTTCGTCAAATTTATATGATATTCCGGTTGCAAATACTGGCGACAAATACAGTCCAAACGATAAAATGGATAAAACCAGACTTAGAAGTAATTTTATACCTCTTTTTTTCATATATTTTCCTCCAAATTCTATAATGAGCATACTGTGCAGTAAACATAAAATTAGTGTTCAATTGATTTTTGACAATTTTTTCTAAATAATTGAGCACACATGTATACATTATATTATATATTAATAATTGACTTGATAATATACAATAAAATTTAAATTTTAATAAAAATTTATAAACGTTTATTCCATTTGCGTGTTAATGCTTATCACACAAAGACGATTTATAAAATTACTGCAAACTTGGAGGATTTAGGTGAATTTTAGGTATGTAAAATAAGCTTAAAATAATTTTAGATCATCTATAATTTTTGTACAAACTTTTTCAAAAAGACTACGATCAGTCTTATATGCACTTAATTTGTTGATTAGATAGGGTAATAATTTATCAACAACATTTTTTGATTTTTCTCTAAATACTTCAGCAAAATAGAGATTAAGAAATGCGGACCAATGACAGGGTGGAACGTAAACAAACACATAATACAATCGCCTTTTTAAGTATCTTATACATAATTCAAATTTTTCAACGTTTTTGTAACTTAGAAAAATATTTCTTGGGGATGAAACAATACATTCATATAAAAATTGTCTGTCTTCTTTTTTCATAGTTTTTATGGCAAGGCATTCTTCTTGAATTACTTTTGCTGTGGGGTTTTCGTAGGGAATATGTTTGTTATCTTTCGAAACTAAAGGGAAGGTAAGCTTCTCCTCTTGTCTTTTTTGTTTTTCTTTTGCTTGAAAGTCTTCAAGAAATTTGACATTAAATGTTCTGGGACGCTTTCCTGCTTTTTGAAAAACTGTTGTAGAAGAACGTTTTTGCACTGTTTGTGAGGTTTTTTTTGAATAAACTCCGGAACAAGTAGCAGGAGCAAGAGTCGTTCCGATAATTGCCAAAGTTAAACATGTGCTTAAAAGTTTGGTTTGTTTTTTCATTTTTTAAATCCTTTCACCAATAGGCTTTATCGTGTATTTAATTATTAACATTTAAATACACGATAATCATTTCGAAGTGGGAAAGTTTATATAATTTTTTATTACTCATGCATAGGAAACGAAATATAATGTGGTTCTAATTCGTCGAGAACTTCTTGATAATTTTTATCATAAGAACCGTCCACATCTACTGGATTAGTTAACCTTGAAGTCAAATTGGATAATAATTTTTTTAGAGCAGGTTCCGATTGTTCCTTAAGTACAATTTCGAAGGGTTCTTTAAGAACTTCATACCAACGATATACCGGTTTGTAAACAATTGCATGATCTATACAATTTTTTAAGTAATTAAAACAACAAACATAATCAAAAACTCTTTTGGGAGGTATGCCTGTAATACTTAAATCTTGAAAAAGATGATTTCCAGATTCATTTATCATTCTGCATAAATACACCCTATCTTCTTTACTCAAACCTGATATATTAACCTTGTCTAAGCAATGGTAGACCCAATTTTTAGCCTGCAATCTCATGCATATTCGAAAAATTTCAGGATTACAATGATGTTTCACAGGGAAAGTAATATATGGTTGTTGTGTTATTTGTTGCCTTATTTGTTGTTCTCTTTTTTGGTATATATTAAAAAATTCAGGATTTGGATATTCTGTGATGTGTATTTTTTTCCTTGTCCTTTGAGAAATTGTTGTAGAAGGACGTTTTTGTCCTGCAGAGGACTGTTTTGCGTGACTTACAACAGCTGAAGTTACAGGTGTAAAAGTTGTTCCTGCGATTGCTAAAGTTAAACATGTGCTTAAAAGTTTGGTTTGTTTTTTCATTTTTTAAATCCCTTCGTTTATATTTGTATGTATAAAATTATATAACGTGTTAAATCCAATTTCAATAGCGATAATGTGGGAATTAATAATGATTTACATTTTAGACAAAAAATGATTTTTTTTAAATATACAAGAAAAATGCAAAATTGCCAGTTTTATTTTTGTATGTAGAAAACCACGCAAAAGCCCGCGTGGTTCAGTAAAGCTTAAGTGGTGTAAAAATGGCAAAAACTCTTTTTGATATAGAGTGGATTAGCCGTTTGGAAATTCCTAAAAGGTACATCAAAAGGAGGGTGTTTAAAATGAATGACACATAAGCTCACTACATACAAAAGGAAGCTGCAAATATTATAAAGATTAAAGATAGGAGCTATACTTAGAAAATAAAGAAGATTAATTGATAAAGCAGTTAACATCTATGAGTATAGACCTATTTACGGATAGCGAATAATAATTTTTTTACAAGTACCAGACAGTATAAGTCTCCTTTAGAGATGGCTATTAGAACAAGGCTATGCCTGTTAAAGAAATACCCTAGGCTGGGGAATGTTTATTTACATCTATAACTAAAGGCAGGATATCTACGGAATTACCTTTAAGAGTTGATTGACATGTTATAGAATACTTCTCACAAAAAGTTTCGGCAGTGGTGTTATATTCGTGCTTTATGACTTTGTTTGTTTTTTTACTTCTTCGTTTAATAAATCTCTTATCTTTATTATAAGATGAAGCCCGCATTTATAATCTAATTTAATTAATTTACCAATTAGATGTGTAAGTTGATATCTTAACAATGAAAGATTTTTGTTTTCTTTGGATGATTTTGCGTCGTAGCATTTTTGCACGAATTTTTTGCATATTCACAAACGACAGTTTCATCTCTGAGTGTGGTTAAGTCCTCGATTTCTCTGAGGGCAAAAGTGGGCACGAATGATATGAAAATGAAAGTGATTATTAGAGCAATTAATTTTTATATTAAAATGTAGATTTATTTTTTATAAATAAAGTTATACAAAAACAGCCAACACATTACCGAATATGTGCTGGCATCAAAGTGATTTATTCTAAATAGTAGTAAAGATTATATTAATAATATAAGATTAACAGAGGATGATCTAAAAACCGGTGAATTCGAGGGCAATAATTTAATGGAAGGTAAATCAACAGATGATTCTTCGGTTAACGGTGGATCAGTGATTGGTATTTCACCGGACAATACTAAGCGTAACTTTCCGATTGTAAAATCATTCACTATTAAAAAAATAGACCAATTAATTTTTTTAAGTAATTCGAGATTCAACTTTTTGGTTTTTTCGTCAAACGCCACTGCTAACGGAACTACAAAACTAGCAACGGATTTGACTCCGTATATATACAAAAGATTTATACAGATTTGTTTTATCTGTATCCTTAATTTACTTTGTTCTTCAGATAACTCACAATTTTCCGTACGTTCGTATTCCTTGGAAATAGCATTAATCAACTCGAACATTGCATCTTCATTTTGAAGAGTTTTTACATCCGGAATAGAAATAATAGCTGAAGCAGATGTTAAGGATAAAATAATCGAAGTAAATACAGATACGAATAATTTAGGTAATTTTTTCATAATTAATCCACCTCATTTCAAATTTATATGAAACATTATATATTAATTATATAGTATATTCAAATAAAACAAAAATTGCTATAGGTGAAAAAATATATTTAATTATACCAAAAAAACTAAAGTTTATTAACGTATTGTGTTATATTAGTTTTCGAACTTAATTTCATAAAATTCATATGAAGCCGAAAATCCTATTGTTAATTTTCCGCACGGAGACTCAAAACATGCTTGATAACGATTTTTTTCATCTTTTGTAGTTGGATTTGCATATGGGGGATTATTAAATGAAAATTTATAAAGAAATTTTATCACACGGTCGAAATCAAATTTTTCTTTAAGTGTTTTGCAAACTGCAGAGATTTGATTTACATACCAAATTTGATTTTCTTTATCTTCGTTACAAGAAGCCATTTCATAACCGATTCGCATGCTTTGAGCGTATTTGATAAGAGCTTCATCGTTGCCATTTAGTGCTTCTGTACAAAGAGCTTTGTTATAAGGATCAAAAAATTCAGGTGTGTAACTCAAAGGGTAAAGTCCTTCTTTCGATACTTCACTGATTTTTTTCATTTCATCTTGTCCTTCCGAAGAGGCGGAAACATACGCAGGAACAAGAAAATTTAAAGCTAAAGATAATGCCAATAATTTAGATAATTTTTTCATATAAACACCTACAATTTAAAATTTTTATAATGTTAATTATATGTGATTTCTTAAATTGTAATCAAGAGGCAATATAATTAAAAAATATATTAATATTTTGTTTCGAATAAATAAAAAAATTAGATTGTCAAAAAATAAAAAAGCAACGTATTAATAAACACGTTGCTTTTCAGTAAATATCAATTTATTTATCAATCGGAATCAAAAATACGAAAACGATTTTTCCGTCTTTCTTTAGAGAACAAATTACATTCCTGTCACTGCAATATATATAAGCAGAATTAAAATTTAGTACATCAGGAATTTTTACTTCTTTTATTCGAGCCATATAAAGAAGATTAATTAAAATCTTTTTTTCAATTTTATTTCTTTTGTTTGCAGTTATTACGGACAGTATAGTGTGATAACATTCAAAATCATTAATAAAATCAGACATATTAGTCGAACTTAATCTACGTGAATTTAATATAAGTTTTATACGCGATATAAGGTATGAGCTAACTTTGTCAATTTCTTTCTTTTCAATGCGTGTATCACCCATTTCAGACTCAATTGATATTCCAGAGACAAGAACTTTCTTTTTTAAATCTGATATTTTGTCCATTGGATTATCGGAGCTTTCTTCGAGTTCTTCTGGAGATAAAATTTCAGAAATTGTGTTTATTGTATTCCCGGTTAGAATGTGAAATGTAAAAACGCGTTTTCCACCCTGTAAGAGATTAAAAATTGAAATTTTATCATAGCATAACATTTGTACAGAATTAAAATTTAACTTATCAGGAATTTCTGTTTGGTTTCTGTGAGCAATACAAAGAAAATCAATTAAATCTTCCTCATCAATGCGATTTTTTTCGAACACAGACATAGCAGACACCATAGTTTGATATTGCTCAAAAGTGCTTGCAAGGTTTATATCAAATGAATCACAATGGATTATATAGCCTTTAAAGTTTTGTGATTCAAAATTAGGAGCTAATTTTGTTATTTTTTCTGTGTTTACTGATTCTAATTTTTCTTTTGTGATACATGTATCACCCATTGTAGTTTCGATCCAGATTCCACCTTTGGGAATTTGACTTTTAAATTTTACTACATTATCTAAAATATTTGAAGAAGTTTGGGTTTTTTGTAAATGTCTATTATGGGAGGTCTTGGGTTTTGCAGCTTCTGTAAATTCAGCGCTCGAAGCTAAGATTAATGAAGATAAAATTAAAGCTAAAAATTTAAGTGGTTTTTTCATTACAATTTTCCTTAATATTTATAATATAGTAATTTGATTATGTACCAATAAATTTATAATGTCAATAATAAAACAAATGTAATTTTTATAAAGCGAAACTCCACCTATTAAGCGAAGTTAAAGTAACATGTTTTATTTATTTTAAAAAAATTGAAAAAAATAAAACCCACTTAAAAAGCGGATTTGAAAAAGAAAAATAAAAAAGTTGGCACTTTCCTATTTTCCCGGGTCGTTACCAACCAAGTATCTTCGGCATCGCCAAGCTTAACTACCGTGTTCGAGATGGGAACGGGTGTACCCTTGACATCATCAGCACCAACATAATACAGTATAACTCTGCCAAAAAAAATTGTCAATACTTTTTTTGAAATATTTTAAAAAATTTATTTTTGAGTTCCAAAATAAGATTTTTATGTGATAAACTGAATTGTCTTTGCCCAGTAATTTAATTATAAGCGTGCAGTTTTTATATTTTACTAAAAATATATTTATCTTTTAAATTGCGATTCAGACGAATTTTTAATACCATAAAAATAAACGAAACAAATCCTGATAGGAAAGGAATTTAGGCGAGTGATAGGAATTTTAATAATTGTTTCATAAATTATATAAAAATAAAATTTCGATATTAAGTTAGAATAATAAAAACAACATATCGAGATATAAGCTCTGACATGTTGTTTTAAATGTATTTGTATGAATAAATTAAATAAAAATAACTACTAAATGGATTCATCATACGTATATACTAATGATATTGATTCTGGTGATGGTGGTAGTGATAATTCAAACACATCTAACGAAAGTGATACATCTTTTTTCTCATCAAAATAGGCAAGTCCTCCTACAATATTTTCTGGGTTATACTTATTATTCTTACCCACTTTTTCAGGAAAAAATAATTTAAGTAAATCAAGCGTTAATCGTGCATTCGCTTTATGGACTTTTTGATCATGGGTATGCACAGGTTTTCTAGGTCCGACCTCTGTTGTGGGTTCTCTCTTTTTTAAATTATCAAGCCATTTTAAAGCATTTGCAATTGTTTTTCTTAAAGTTGTTAATTCAGGAGATGTTTTCTCAGGGCTTCCACCTAACCGTTTATACTCTTCATGTATTTCTTGAGCGTAATCATCGATGAGTTGTTCACTGGTCTTACCACTTTTGCATTTATCTGCTATATATTCACCAATAGGTTTAATAGCTGAAGCAGAAGGTAATAGCAAGGACATTGACGCAAGTGCAAGTGATAAAAATTTAAATAATTTTTTCATAATAACTCTCCTCAATAATTAAATTTTTAAGTTTAGTCTTTTGCCCAAATATGAAAATACGGTTCATTTGCAAAACCACAAGGATTATAAATAGTATTATTCAACATCATAAATCTTATTGCGTACTGCAGTCCTTCTTTATTTTTGTCCATATATAATGTTTCCATAACTACAACGAGTTTACAACATTTATCTATTAACCTATCAAAGTTACTAATATCTTTGAGGTCGGACACATCGTGACCGTTTTTTTTCAAAAAATTGCGCCAATCTTCAAAAATATATTTAGTTTTTGCATGGGGGTCTGTGCCTTTAGAAATGTATAAATTTGTAAGGTAAAACATTATATAATGACCCGCTTCGTAAGTCAATATTTTTAAAAAATCTTTTTCTCCTTCTTCTGGACGATTTTCAAACAACATAAGGATCCGATTCGCAAAGTCACTTGCATTTTCTCCTGTTGTTATGAGGTCAATCACTTCAGGATTTTCTTCTTTGGGTTTGGCAAATTTTTCGTAAATTTTAGATGCATATTCTAAACAATACCCTTTAACTTCTTTTCTACACACTTTCCTATGTTCCTCACGTTCTTCTGGACGCTCTTTTGCATTGCCTTTCTCACGTTCTTCTTCACGTTCCGCACATTTCGTGAGGTGTATATAAACTATTTCATCAAAATTAGGAATATCATCGTCTGAAGCAGTTGTAGGAGGAACGGCTGAAGCAGAAGGTAATAGCAAGGACATTGATACAAGTGCGAGTGATAAGAATTTGAACAATTTTTTCATAGTAAATCTCCTTAATATTAATAATTGAATGTGTTTATATTCTAATTTCGTTTTAAATGATATTCAAGTTAAAAATAATATTAAATAAATGTAATTTTTTGTGATTAATTTTTTAAAACACAAAACAACATATCAAGAAAAAATCTTAATATGTTGTTTTAAATAGAATTATTCTATAATCAAACATTCTGCGTGTTTAGTATCTTTAAACAGGTGTATAACTAAATGATTGTTTACATTCGGATCCCATTTAAATTGAATTTTTTTATCGTAATTTTTAGGATTATATCCTTCTTTGAGTTCTCTTCCTATGTTAAAAAACACTATTAAATTTAATGTTAAACGCACGGCTGATTCGGGATTTTCTTTGGTGAGCTTTTCGATTTGTAATTTAATTTCCATCTTTACTTTTTTCGACCGTTCGCGAGGATTTTTTTGCGACTCTGACTTTCTCATACTATCATATTCTTCATACAAACTTTTTACGTATTCACGGACGAATAAGGGATTTTCAAACTGTTTTAAATTTTCATAAGGTAGAATAGCAAAAGCAGCCGCCGGCGATAAGATAATGAATGCTAGTGTTAATGATAAAAGTTTTAATAATTTTTCCATACTAAGTTTCCTTGTGTTATTATTGAATGTGATTATATTTTAGAATTGCTTTCAACAATAATCAAGTCGAAAAAAGTATGGAATTAAATTAATTTTTTTGAAAATTAAAAATTAATTACTAAATAAAAAAATATCTTCCCGATACAATTTCGCCATCGGAAATAAAATATAGACCAATTAAAGGATTACTATCACCATTATCATCATCATAATAATCAATATGTATCTCGCAAGAATTTTTTAATAATTGTTTTATAAATTATATAAAAATAAAATCTCGATATTAAGTTAGAATAATAAAAACAACATATCGAGATATAAACTCTGACATGTTGTTTTAAATATATTTATATGAATAAATTAAATAAAAATAACTACTAAATGAATTCACATATCGAATATGATAATGCGCCAAACGCCACTAACGTAAGTTGGCCATCGTTATCCAAAACGGTAAATCCTCCTGTAATATTTTCTTGTTTATACTTACCCCCACAAAATTTTTCAGGAAAAAATAATTTAAGTAAATCAAACGTTAACCGTGCACCCGCTTTATTAACTTTTTTTGGATTACGATGACGATTGGTAAGCTTAGGGCTTGTAAGATCGTCCTCTGCTGTAGATTTACTAGATTCTTCGGTCTTTTTTGTAATGACATAAAGCCAGTAGAAAGCATCTACAATTATGTTTCTTAAATGTGTTAATTCCTTAGATTTTTTCTCAGGATTTCCACCTAACTTGTAATACTCTGCATGTATTTCTTTAGCGTAATCATAGATAATAGTGTAATCCTTTTCGGAGAGATCTTCATTTTTGATGATTCTTTTTATTAGCGAACTGTCGCATTTCGATATATACTCATCGATGAGTTCAACAGCTGAAACAGAAGGCAATAGCAAGGACATTGATGCAAGTGCAAGTGATAAAGATTTTTTAATATTTAATTTCATAATAATTCTCCTTAATAATTAACTTTTTAAAGTTTCGGTTTTACGCCAAATTGTACAACGTAATCCCTCTTGGTCAGCGTTCTTTTTTTCATCGTCTGTTTTTACATCGATCATTATCTCCAGATCTGTATACTTTGCTGTATCTTCAATTTTTTCGCTACCTATTCCTATCCACTGCCATTTTCTGGATACAAGCAAGTTTTTGCCATCTTTATCTACTACGGTTTCAAAGTTTACATACTGATATATTTCTTCGCTAAAAATCTTGTTGAAAAGATCTATACCTTTCGTACCTCCGATCTCTATACCAGTACATCTTCTAAGAATAGAAGCCCACATATTAGCAACGACATCTTCCGCATATGTATCTTTACCGTTGGATTTGTAGAGGCTTATAAGGCAAAAAATTATGTAGAGATCTGCGTTTTCATGACAATCCTCTGATTCTTTTATTTTAACGAGAAGATTGTCAAGTTCATCTATCTGCTCTTTAGTCATATACATTTTCCTGTATGGTAGTGTGATTACGGCTCCGGTTTTGTTGCGATACCACGCGTATTCTTCTATAACACAGCCTTCGTAAATTTTCCTTGCGATGTTTCCAGCAGATATAAAAACATCCTTGTCGGAATTAAAACGAGACAATCTTTCATAATCAACACAAGAAATAAGAGCCGAAGCAGGTGCAGATGTTTCAGGAGGAACAGCTGAAACAGAAGGTAATAGCAAGGACATTGATGCAAGTGCAAGTGATAAAGATTTTTTAATATTTAATTTCATAAATATCTTCTCCTTTATTTAATTTATTTCCTTCTTATTATATTGTAATATTAATTTGATGTCAATATTTTTTTAATATACTTTAACAATGAGCTCCAAGTGTTGACTCATAAACTTTAACATTATTAAAGTAACACGATGTTGTCAATTTACAGGGTTCATAGTGTATGGTTACTTTGTCAACATTAAATGATCGGGAAGGCCCTTCGACAAATCCGGCAACAGATAATAAGTATATTAAATCGTTGTGATTCATGGGATTTACGTCCAACATTGCTTTGAAATTAACTAATTGCATGTATAAAGCCCAAGCGTTTATCATGTCTTTACTATCTGTTTTTGGTTGTATAATTTCTGATAAACCGCGTAATAAGGTTTCTTTATAATTTTCTAAAAATTCTTGATTTTGAGCACGTGATTTTTTTATTTCTTCAGTATAAATTATGAACGTAGCCTCAGTGTTAAATGTAATTCCCTCTTGGATTGATTTTTTTATTGCCAGTTCTACCCATTCATAATGTTTACATTTACATTCTTCTGTCGTTTCATGCGGTGTAGGTTGTCCTGAAGAGTGTGATTCAAATTGCTGTGATTTTTCTGCCGATGGTTGAGGTGGATGCTGTGGCACATAGGGTATAAGCCACATTTTAGGCGATTCCGGACATGGCGATTCAGGTTCTTGGGTAGGTGTTTCCGGATGTTCCACTACTTCGGGTGGATATAATGCAGATTGCGGTATAGGTTGTCCTGAAAAAGGCGTTTCAAGTCTCGGAGGTTTTTCTGCCGATGGTTGAGGCGAAGGCTGTGGTACATAGGGTACTACAAACCATGCTGTGGGTTTTTTTGAACATGGCGATTCAGGTTGCCCGGATTTAGATTCTTGGATAGGTGTTTTCGGATGTTCCCCTACTTCGGGTGGATATAATGCAGATTGCGGTGTAGGTTGTCCTAAAGAAGGTGATTCAAATTGCTGTGATTTTTGTCCAAACTGTAATTCTTCAGCTGTATTTTCTGGAGATGGTACTGATTGTCGTTCTAAATATTCCTGTGCAAGTTGTTCAATTATTCCAAGTGGTCGATCAGTTGTGAATGAGTCACCCAGAGGTAATCCTGATATATTTCCGGATTGTGATTCCGGAAAGCATGTTTTCGAACATTCTCCTGATGAAGGCTGTTCAAATTCAAATATTAATTCTTCTACGGAATCTCCCGGCGGCATCGGTGCTCCCCGTGATGAAAATTCTCGTAAGAATTGTGGAGTTTCTGATTTTATTTTTCTATTAGAATCTTTATCTTCTCTTGGTGTTATTGGAGTTTTTGCACTGCTTTCTTCGCTTTTGGTTGTGGGGGTTTCTGTATTGTAACGTTTTGTTGGTGACACTACTTCTTTTCCCTCATATTTATCATCACTTGTGTCTTGTCTTGGGTTCATAGGTGCTTCTGGATTGCTTTTTTCTTTGCTTTCGTCGGTTTCTGCTTTGCGACGTTTTGCTGGTATCATTAATTTTTGAAAATCTTTATCATGGCTCGTATCTTCTCTTGGTCTTTTCCTTGGAATTACTGCACTATTTTCTTCTTCCGAATTCTCATCATCACTTTCATTTCCGCTGGAGCTTGTTGGAGTTTTTGCATCTCTTTCTTCGCTTTCGCTTTGATGATTTTTTTCGAATTGTTTTTCGCCTGAATTAGAGTGTTTTTCCCCAAATCTTACCGCTCCTGCAGGGGTTAAACCTGACGCTGTTATTATCAATGATAAAAATACAGCTAAAAATTTGAATGATTTTTTCATCGTATTCTCCTTAACAATTATATTGTGATAATATAATTATACAAAAATAATTTGATAATATCAAAGTTAAAAATAAACATTTGCTTGATTTACAGTCGATATTTCAATTTCGGGTGTAACTCTAATAATATATCAGTAATCCATAAGTGGATTCTTTAGCGACCTGAAACACATATATTTACTACTTGCTACTCTTAAAAGGATTTCTTGGTATAAAATAAATTTAGTTAATTTTTTAGTTGTGTTTAAATTAATTTTCTCTTTAAAATATTCCGTAAAAGCTTATATGCTTATGTGAAATTTGACTTAACAAAATCTTCATAAATTACTGTATTTTTTCATTTTAATTCTTCCTAATACATTCTAAACTGTCAGAATTATTTCTAGTTTATTATTTAAATTACATCAAATCATACGATTGTCGCATGGTTTCATGGTAGCTTAAGTGGTTTAAGAAGGACAAAAAACTCCTTTTGATGTAGAATATAATAACAGTTAGGGAACTGCTAAAGGGGTACATCAAAAGTATGACATTCAAAGTAAATGACACATACATTTCATTACATACAAAGTGGAACAGCAAATATCATAAAGATTAGAAATAGTAGCTATATTTAGAAAATAAATAATATGAATTGGTAGAATATTTGATATTTGATAATATAGATTTATTTATGGATAGCAATTAACGAATCTTTTGCAAGTGCCAAACTGTGTATTAGCCTCCTTTAGAGGTGGTTAGTATAACAAGGTATGAATTCGCCAGCTAAAGAAATACCCCAGCTAGGCTGGGGATGTTTATTAAACATAACAAAACAAAGATAACACATCGATTGAAATGTTATCTTTGTTTAAGATTTATCGCATTATAATTAATGTAAACTCGTGATTTACAGTACCTTCAAGAGAAAAAGTCGCTTTTAATCTATTTCTGTAGTAAGATACCGTTACAGTGTCTGCTTCAATTGCTCCGGAAATTTCCGAATTTAAAATACACAAAAGTTGGGTAACCTCAAAGTGTGAAAGATTATTCCTGTTATTATAGTTAAAATTTTCCAAAACACGAACAAGAGCTAAGACTTTAAATTCTACGAGTGAAAATCTATTTTGACCTGTTGGAAATAGTTCTGCTTCAAATAATTGTATATTTTGTTGCACACTACTTATTGTATTTTCAATATCTTCTCGAGTAATGGGTTCACGTGGTATGTTGAAAGTAAAATCATAAGAATAGTTATTTGAAATAGCTGATATATCTTCTAATTCTTCTATAGTATCTTGTCTATATTCTTCTCTTCTTCGTAATTCTGCTTCTCGTGCTTCTTCTCTTTCACTTAATATTTGTAATTCTGCTTCTTCCGGACTCAACCCCTCTTCTGCCATTCTTAGCCTTTGTCGTTCTATTTCTCTTAACCCTAGCATTTGCATTCTTCTTAATTCTTCTTCAAAGCTAGGGACATATTTTAGAATAAAACTTTCTTTTGTGTTAAAATTTTTTTTAGCTCTCACGGGTGATAAATTTGAAATTAATGTCATAGCTGATAAAAATACTGCTAAAGTTTTGAATGATTTTTTCACAAATAATCTCCTTACTAATATAAAATTTATTTTTATTTTATTTTAAATTAAAATTAAAGTCAAGATAAAATAAAAAATATCGAATTAATATACAAAACCTCGTAGGATAAAATATTTATGCTTTTTTATTGTATAAAGTTTTAAAAAGTTAGCTGCATGGAAATTTATTTTAATCTGCTGATAATGCCTGCGTCGCTGCTGGGTAGCTTTACTTGAAAAGTTTTATTTTCTCCACAAAGACATTCTATTTTCATTTCTACATTTATGTATTCTATAGTTAAATTGTCTACATCTATTGTTTTTTCAGCATCAAGTTTGGAATCACAATTTGCAATAAGTAAAATGAGAATCAAAAGGTACCGGGAAATATGGCTGCGGTTCACATAAATAGAACCTCTTGCTGCATCCACTAGCGTCATTATACATAAAGCACGTTTCTGATCACCACTTAAATAACTAAGACATTCTTCAGGTAAGATATCATAGATTATTTTATTAAGTACGTTCTCGTTTTTTTACGTTCTTGTTGCAACATATCCAGTGTAATTTGCATTTTTCCGCCTTCTACATTAAAAAATCTAGCAGTAATAGTTTTTTTATGTCTTTTATAAATATATCTTGGACTATTATGAGGAGAAAATAATGGTAGCTTTCCCTTAAAAATTACTTCTATAATTGTTTTTGTTTCAGGTATAACATAACCCACCAACCTCAGATTCTTTAAAAGCAGAGACATCTGTAGTTGTTATGCTTGAAGCTAAAGTTGCAACTGATAAAAGTGTAGCTAAAAATTTAAGTGATTTTTTCATTACTATTTTCCTTAATATCTATAATATAATAACTTTATTATACACTAACAAATTTCTAATGTCAACAATAATCATAACTAAAATTAAGAAATGTGGTTATGATAAAAATACAAAAAGCAGCGTATCAATAACACGCCGCTTTTTAGTAAACATTAATGCAGAGGTATTTTACGATCAAAAATCTTCATTCTATAATATTTTAACGTAATAGCCATATATTCTTTGGATATATGTATTTCTACATTATCATAATCTCCCTCAGGAACTATAATTCCATATTTATTGTAAATAGCATAAACAAGATTAAATATATGAATATCTTCCTTGAGAGCTTTCTGAGTTCTTGGAGACACAAACATACAAGGACTAACAAGACCACACGGAACACATAATTTATCGATTGTATATAAAGCTTCTATAATGGGAAATGCTCCGGGATTATACGCTAATATTCCAGGAATTTCTTTATATTCCTCTTCACAGTATAAACAAAATCTGTCATATTCATATTTTAAATTTCTATTTCGTTTTTGTTGTTGTTCTGGTTGTTTTAGTTGTTTTAGATATTCTCTAAAATTTCGGGTACGTGAATCCTCCTCAGGATATTCATTGAACATTTTAAAACTGAGTACATACTCCGGATTCTTCGGATTCTTTTCTAATATTTTTTTAATTCGTTGTAAATACTTTAGAATTGAGTCAAATTCTTTTATTTCTTCATCTGAGAATTCAGTTGAAGTTTTGGCTGAAGTCTTGGTTGGGGTTTCGGTTGAAGTTTCCGGCCCTGCAGCTCCTACAAATCCGGCACTTGAAGCTAAAGTTAATGAAGATAA
>CABUYS010000020.1 GCA_902495835.1 uncultured Oscillospiraceae bacterium
AAACTAAAGAATATGTAAACCCTTTTAAGGGTGGCAAGTAATCAGTCCTCTTCGGCTTGAACACAGTGAAAGCCAGCCGTCTTGAGATGGCTGGCACTCGTATGGCCCTTATAGGGCTGTCCATACCACGTCTTCTAGGCGTGGTCATGATTGCTATGTTTTAACCCAGAGAACTACGTCTTGCGTAGGTAAAAAACTGCCTGATATATATGTAAAAATGAAAATTAAATAAAACAACACTTTTCTAATATAATGGTGAGGTTTATGCATCAAAATAAAAGAAAAGTGTTTTTTATGATAAAAGGCTTGTCACACGGCAAATGGTTATGCAAGTATCACGTAGTATTCAAAAAAATACAGTGCATCTCAAACTATACTAATTTTTTAAATCAACAAATATTTATACTTATATTTAATATGTAAATCGTTATTTTGAAAGCAGCTTTACTGTAATGATTTCATGTCAAAATTCATAATATAACACAAAGGAGGAACATTTTCATGCCCTTTGTAAACAGAATACCACCCACAAACGTAGTAAATCAATTTCAAAATACCGAACTCGAATCAGGAAGAATTCCTTCGTCAAATAACTGGGAAGTAATAGTAAAGTACAACGGCGACATATTAAAAGTTGCAGAAGAATTGCAAATAGAAATTGAAATTTTAGGTGCGGGATATGCGATAGCCACACTTTCTCTGGATAAAATCCCCTTGCTCATACGATACTCCGAAATCGAACATGTAGAACCTCCAAAAACCATAACCATAAATTTAAAAGAAGAGCTTAGCCGCTCTTGCGTAACAAATGTTGAATCTTTTGAAGACACGGATATTTCAGGGGAAGGAACAATAATTGCCATACTTGATTCCGGAATAGATTATACTCACCCCGACTTTATAAACGATGACGGAACCAGCAGAATCCTTTACATGTGGGACCAAACTATTCCCGGTAATCCTCCCGAAGGGTTTACCGGCGGAACCGAATATACAAACGAACAGATAAATGAGGCTTTAAGAAGCAATAATCCGTATGAAATAGTTTCAGAAACCGATTCCGTAGGTCACGGCACGGCCGTTGCGGGCATCGCCGCGGGAAACGGCAGAGCCTCAAACGGAGAAAATGCGGGAGTTGCACCAAAAGCTTCACTTGTAATAGTTAAACTCGGGCAAAAAGGATACCCTTCATTTGCACTTACAACTGAACTTATGAGAGCTGTAAAATATTCAACCGACAAAGCTTTAATGCTTAAAATGCCTCTGGCCATAAACATAAGTTACGGAACAAATGACGGCCCTCACAACGGGCAATCTTTATTCGAAAGATACATTAACAGCATGGCTGAAAAATGGAAAACATCCATTATTGTTGCTTCGGGGAATGAAGGCGGAGCTTGTCATCATTATGCAGGAAAAATTTCTTCAGGAGAAACGCAAGATGTGAAATTTTTTTACGCAGGAAAATATCCGTCTTTCTATGTAGCTTTATGGAAAAATTTTGTAGATGATTTTACGGTAGAACTTATACTTCCAAACGGTCAATCCACAGGAGAAATAATCAATTACGACTTAACCCGAACATACAGAATAGGCGATACTTCCATTTTGATTAATTATGGGCAACCTCAATTTTACAATGCTTTTCAGGAAATATTTTTTCAAATAAACTCCCTTTCGGGCGAACCGACAACAGGAGTGTTTACAATAGTAGTAAGAGCCTCTCAAATAGTTGACGGGAATTACAATATTTACCTTCCCACAATTGAAGAGGTATCTGAAGAAACAGCTTTTACATCCCCCAATCCCGACGTAACGCTTACTTTGCCTTCTACCGCTCAAAATGTTGTAACTGTTGGAGGATATGATTCTTCAAGGAATATTATGTCCAACTTTTCAGGAAGAGGAAATACTCTTAATATTATTTTTTCAAAACCCGATTTGGTAGCTCCTGCCGTAGGAGTCCTCACGACTTCCGTCGGAGGAGGATACAGTTCTTTTACAGGAACGAGCGTTGCAGCACCGTTTGTTACAGGTGCAGCTGCAATGATGATGCAATGGGGAATCGTTCAAGGCAACGACCCTTTTTTATACGGAGAAAGAGTAAAAGCTTACTTAAAAAGCGGTGCAAGACGTTTATCAAACATAACCTATCCAAACAATCGCTGGGGATACGGTTCTTTGTGCCTTTTGGACACTTTAGGTCAGCTCAGAGCCTTTAACGGCTATACTTAATTTAAAATTATTGAAAAGGAGAAAAATAATGCCTGAAACCCTTGATGAATCTCAAATGCCTTTATATGAATTTATAAATCTTCCTACCACTGTTTCTTTTTATTATTGGTATACAAACGTTTTTCAGAAATTTCTTGCAGAGCGTCCTTACATACGTCTGGGAAGAGTACTTGTAAATGAACTTGCAATACTTTACACAAATCAAAAATACATGGATCAAATCTTTAAAGATTTGGGTTCGGATTTTTTGAATATATATCCCGAAATATACGGTCTTACAGGAAAAGATGCTTTGGAATCCGCAGGTATAATCCAGGTTCAACAGCAGCCTTATTTGAGCTTAACCGGAAGAGGTACAACTATTGCCGTAATAGATACGGGAATAGACTATACTCAACCGGTTTTTAGATATGAAGACGGTACCACGAAAATAAAATACATCTGGGACCAAACAACCAAATCTGAACCAAATGATCCTGATGTAAATTTTGGAACGGTTTATACTCAAGAACAAATCAACGAGGCTTTGAGAAGCGATGACCCATACAGTTTGGTTCCTCACAAAGACACCGACGGTCACGGAACTTTCCTTGCTTCCACTGCGGCGGGACGCGAATCGGGGGAATTTATCGGCGCCGCCCCCGACGCTGACATCGTAGTAGTGAAGTTAAAAAGAGCTACCGAGTATTATATGAATAAATTTTTGGTTCCGCCCGAACAGCAAAATGCTTATGAAGCAATCGATATTATTTTAGGAATTACTTTTGCAATAGACAAAACTCAGCCTTCGGAAATTCCGTGCGTTATTTGCCTGGGACTGGGAAGCAATTTCGGAGGGCACAACGGTCAAAACAGGCTGGAAAATTATATAACGTTTATATCCAACGCGATAGGAGTTGCCGTATGCACAGGAGTCGGAAATGAAAGCAATGCACGGCATCACACTCAAGGCACTGTGCAGAAAAATGGAGACATAGTTCCCGTTGAAGTCAAAGTTGGAGAAAATGTAAATAATTTCAGCGTATACATATGGTATCCCGGGTGGGACAAAATATCGTTTTCACTGAAGTCTCCGACGGGTGAAGTGATAAATCGTATACCTTTCGATGTCGGAACTACTTATCAAAGAAAACTTATCTTTGAAAAATCCACCGTTACAATATTATATCACCAAAATGAAAGCCGCTTTGCAGTTGTTCAAGTAACCGAAGCCGTTCCCGGAACGTGGGAAATCAATTTACACGGAGACGTCATTATAAGCGGAGAATATCATGCATGGCTTCCCATGACAGGATTTATAAGTCCCGATGTAGAATTTACTGCCCCTACTCCCAACTATACAATAGTTATACCGTCGACATCTCAAGGAGTGCTTAGCGTAGGCGCATATAATTCAAGGGAAAACAGTCTTTACATTAACAGCTCTTGGGGACCTACTATCGGTTCAAAAATATCTCCTGATTTTGTCGCTCCGGGAGTAAATGTTTCGGGGTTTTATCCCATAGGTATGGGAAACATGACAGGTACGAGCGTTTCTGCGGCAATTGCTGCGGGAGCTTCAGCTTTAATGTTTCAGTGGGCTTTAGTAGAAGAAAATTCCCCTACCATGACCGGAAATCGTCTGCGTACTGTTCTTATACGAGGAAGCTCGAGAGACGAAAACAGACAATATCCGAATCCACAGTGGGGATACGGTAAGTTAAATTTAATGCAGACTTTTAATTTGTTCCGCGAAGAATATCTGTAATTTGATAATTTTTAAAAGCAGTAAGAAATTTTATATTCGTTTACAATATTTCAAAATAAAAAACATACTCTGTATTAAAAAATAATACAATCGTTTTTTGTAATTACACTTTGCTTATACACAAAAGTCCTTCACTGCATAAAAATTAAAAATCCAATCTATAATATAGATATAAAAGCAGCGTTGTTTCCTCTACGTCCTTTGGTTGCTCTGTGAGAAAACAACAAATCTTTATTGCAACTTGTACAAACGTCGGACACAAAAATATTACTTTCTTTCATTCCTGAATTCATCAGCAATTGACGATTAACATCCAAAATATCAATATATACTTTTTCTTCTTGAGTTTTGCTTCGAATATAGAAATTTTTTAAATCTAAACGTTCAAATTCGGAAAGAACCGATTCAGAAACTTCAAAACAGCATTTTCTTATCCCAGGGCCTATTGCACAAACTATATTATCTTTTGAAGAGCCGTAATCAGACACGAATTTATTAAGCAGATTTTGCGAAATTTTTGCAACTGTTCCCCTCCAGCCTGCGTGAGCAAGTCCGACAACTTTTTTGACGGTATCTATCATAAATATCGGAGCACAATCAGCGTGAAAAGTAACCAAAACCACACCCGGTACGTCGGTTATAAATCCGTCCGTGGAATCAAAAACCATTTCTCTGAATTTTTTATCTTTTACATCATCACTTGTGATGTTTTTAATCGAATTACCGTGAACTTGATTTGCACAAACTATTTTATTTTTATCAAAACCCAAAGCGTTACAAAACAAAGTATAGTTTTCTTCAACAGAACTTTCCAAATCTCCGCGTGAAAAAGATAAATTCATAGACTTGTATTCATTTTTGCTTACGCCGCCGATTCTCGTCGAATAAGCGTGATTTACAAACGAATATTTTTCTAGATTCTTAAAAGTAAGGTATCCGACGGCATCTTTGAAATTAATATTCATATTTTTGCTTGTAAAATTCATATTGGCACACCTTTCGGGTAAAAAATAAATGAATTATTTGCGTTTTTATATTGACATTATATAGTTTTTCAAATAACATATTTATTATAAAATAAATTTTATATACAAATTGTAAAAAGTCACGGAAAGAGAGATTATTAAATATAATGAAACTCATAGAAATAATATTCATTATTTTCTTAACCGCTTTAGTAATATCAATAGCTGCAGGAATATTTATAGGAAATTATCTTTACAAGCTTGTCATAAATTCGCACACGGATAAATCTTCTTTTCTTAAAGCTACTCCGCAGAGTCGAAACAATAAAAATTGTACTGATAAATCTCGGGAATGGATTAAATCTCACGCTCGAAGCGAATTTATGTTTTCTTTTGATAACTTGAAACTCAATTACTATGTAATATACAGCAGAACAAAATCAGACAAATGGGTAATCGTTTGCCACGGATACAACGGCAATGCTTTTAGACAAAGTGAAAATGCACTTCATTTTCACAATGCAGGATTTAATGTTTTAATGCCCGATGCTCGTGGTCACGGCAAAAGCGAAGGCGAATACATCGGCATGGGTTGGTACGACCGTTTGGATATAGTAGTATATATTGACAGAATAATCGGAGAAAATTCCGATGCTAAAATAATACTTTATGGTGGTTCTATGGGAGCATCGACTGTGCTTATGACTTCGGGAGAAAAATTGCCGCCAAACGTAAAAGCCGTAATCGCTGACTGCGGATATTCATCTGTGTGGGAAGAGCTAAAGTATCAATTAAAAAAATTTTTATATCTTCCTTCATTTCCTTTCCTGAACTTTATGTCATTCATAACAAAAATAAAAGCGGGTTATTCTCTGAGAGATGCAAATGCCGTCAAACAAGTTAAAAAATGCAAAATTCCCATTTTTATAATACACGGTTCTGAAGACAAATTCGTTCCGACTTACATGGCAAACGAAATTTATAACGCCGCTTCTTGCAAAAAAGAAAAATTAATTGTTCCAAATGCCGCTCATGTACAGTCCTCTGTGGTTGACCCGTATTTATACTGGGAATCTGTGGATAATTTCATCGAAAAATATACCGACATAAAAGACTGATATCTTAAACACTGAAAAGTATGTCTTCGTATGTTGGATAAGGCCAAAACTCTTTTGGAATATATATTTCTGCACAGTTTATATCTGTGCGGATTTTTTTCATGCAATCCACAATTTTGTCCCTGTATTCGTGAGCACGTTTTTCTATATCGGGTATCATGCTCGCCGAATTATCCGCTTCGGAAAGCTCTTCAACGTTTTTGTACAAGCGTGAAGATATATCCGAAAATTTCTTAATCATATTAGACTCGTATTCGCAGGAAATGTTTTCTCCGAGTTGCTTTTTTTCAATCATGGCTTTGACAATATGATTTGTGTACTTTGTGACAGCAGGAAGGATTTCGCTTTTTACCATGCTCGACAGCGTTTTGGCTTCAATATGTATAACGTTGCAGTAGTTTTCCATATGAATTCCGTAGCGAGATTTCATTTCTCTTTCCGAGAGTACTCCATGCGTTTCAAACAATTTTAAATTTTTATCATCTAACGAATGCTCAAGTGCTTCGACAGTAGTCTTGAAATTACAAAGTCCTCTTTTATCTGCTTCTTTTGCCCATTCTTTAGAATAGCTGTCACCGTTAAAAATTACTTTTTTGTGCTTTTTTATGGATGTAACAAGCAGTTCGTTGAGTTTGGACGAGGGATTTTCGCTTTTTTCTAGTTCGTCGGCAAATTCTTTTAAAGACTGTGCCATTATTGTATTTAAAATCATATTGGGAGCTGCAACGGATTGATTTGAACCCGGCATTCTGAATTCAAATTTGTTTCCCGTAAAAGCAAAAGGCGATGTTCTGTTGCGGTCAGAAGTATCTTTTGGGAATTTAGGAAATACATTAAGACCTATTTCAAAATCATTTTTTATGGGCTGAGTGTAAATTTCTCCGTTTTCTATCGATTTTAAAACATCTGCAATTTCTTCGCCGAGGTATACCGAAACAACCGCAGGAGGAGCTTCTTGGCCTCCGAGTCTGCAATCGTTTCCGGGCGAAGAAGCGGAAATTCTAAGTAAATCCGAATATTCATCCACGGCTTTTATCATGGCACACAAGAAAATCAAAAATTGTATGTTTTCGCGAGGTGAATCCCCCGGTTCCAAAAGGTTTTTTCCTGTATCGGACGAAAGCGACCAGTTGTTGTGTTTTCCGCTTCCGTTTATAAATTCAAATGGTTTTTCGTGCAAAAGACAAACCAAATTGTGTTTTTCGGCGACTGTTTTTAATGTTTCCATTATTATATGATTTTGGTCGGCCGCCAAATTTGAATATGTATATATTTGAGCGATTTCATGTTGAGCAGGTGCGACTTCGTTGTGTTTTGTCTTTGAAGGCACTCCGAATTTCCAAAGTTCTTGGTCTAAATCATGCATAAATTCAGAGATTCTGGGTTTTAACGCAGCAAAATAATGGTCTGACAAATCCTGAGCTTTAACAGGTTTTGCACCAAATAAAGTCCTTCCGCAAAACTTTATATCTTTGCGTTTTTCGTACATTTCCTTATCTATGAGAAAATATTCTTGTTCCGCTCCCATGCATGGAGTTACTTTTTTGACGCTGTCGTTTCCGAGGATTTTCAAAATTCTCAAACACTGAACATTCAGGGCGTACATCGATTTTAAAAGAGGTGTTTTTTCATCCAAAACCTCTCCGCTATAAGAACAAAAAAACGTAGGAATATACAGCGAATGATTCTTAACAAATGCATAAGACGTAGGATCCCAAGAAGTATAACCTCTTGCTTCGAAAGTTGCTCTCAAGCCTCCCGAGGGCAAACTTGAGGCATCTGACTCGCCTTTTATGAGATCCTTAACGGAAAAACTCATTTCTACAGTTCCGTCCTCACCGAAATTTAAAAAACTGTCGTGTTTTTCGGCCGTGATCTCGGTTAAAGGTTGAAACCAGTGCGTAAAATGGGTAGCCCCCTTTTCTAGAGCCCAGTCTTTCATGGCTCTTGCAACAAATTCTCCTGTTTGATTGTCAACAGCTATATTTTCATCTATGGATTTTTTTAACTTTTCGTAAACTTCCGAAGGAAGTCTTTTTTTCATCTCTTCGTCGCCGAACACTCGGCTTCCGTACATTTTGGGAACATTTATCATATTACATCATTCCAGCTTTCCGCAAATATATAATAATTACAGTATAAAATTATATACTATGCGATGTCTTTGTTCAATTAAAGTTTATCCGAGATATCCGCAGCTTTTTAGATAGTTTAATAAATTTTATTTTTAAATATAAAATTTCAAACTGTGATATAATCTTTCATGCCTGTAATTCAATAAATGAAAAGGATTTTATATATGAAAGAAAGATTTAAAACACCTACTGCGATTTTTCTAATATTAACGCGAAAAAGTAGTTCCGAAACGGAAATACTTCTTCAGCTCAGGCAAAACACAGGTTTTAAAGACGGATTTTGGGACACAGCTGCGAGCGGTCACGCCGAAGCAAACGAGACAGTACGTAACTCAATTGTAAGAGAAGCTAAGGAAGAAATAGGAATTACTATTTTGAAAGAAAATCTTGAATTTGCAGGATTTTACTACAATAACATAGACTTTGTTACGTACTGTTATGTTTACTTCCACTGTTCTCAATACAGCGGTATCCCTTATATTGCAGAACCCCACAAATGCTCGGAATTAAAATGGTTCAACATAAAAAATCTTCCGAAGAACATCATACCCGACCGAAAAAAAGCTATCGAAAATTATTTTTCAAACATCTATTTCGGAGAATTTGGGTGGGAGTAAAAATTTACATATTGAGAATATATACACCCAAATTTAAATATGCGGCAAATGTCAGCCACAAAGCGTAAGGTATCTGTAGGTACGCAGCTACAGGTTTTATTTGATAGAAAAGACCTATCACCCACAAAACCATGACCCAGATTGCCATTAAAAGTATGAATGCAGGCAAAAACATCTGACCGTTGAAAAATACCAAAGGCCATAAAAAATTCAAAAACAGTTGTATTCCATAAACAGTCAATGCTTTCTTTTTTATCGGCGACTTTGATTCGGTTATCATATAAGCGGAAATTCCCATAAGTGTGTAAAGTATCGTCCAAACTATCGGAAACACCGTTCCCGGCGGAGCTAAAGGCGGTTGCTGAACGTTTGCGTAAACATCCATTGAATTTTTGGTTAAAAGAGCAATAATCGCTCCTCCTCCAAGGGTAATCAAAAGGTTTACTAAAAGAGATTTTAATTTTATCATAACTTCCTCCCAGAAAATAAACTTTATTATATATTGTTTTTTGCTTTTTTATTTATATACACCAAAAAAGATATTTATCCCTGTTAAATTATTACAGACCTAAATTTTTAAATTTACAAAATAAAACACAAGAATAATTTTTTAAGTTTCGCACTCGAGTGCAACATTTTATTGATTTTAACGGATATTTGAACAGTGTTTTTTATCAAAAAATTTTAAGGAGGTAAACCGGAGAAAACAATAAACCTAAAAAGAAACTTAAGCAATTGATTCACGACACGTTCAAATCTTTAAAATTAATAATCGGAGGTACTGTAAAATGGCACTCATAAAATCAATAACCTTAGCAAACGGAGTTAATGTAAATTATCACAGAATCGTAAGCGTAAACAATATTACAAACTTAGAAAGCGTAATTGAACTGGCTTCCTACACCAGCAAAGAAAAAAGACAAGAAGAAAAAACAGCTATTCAGAATCACCAATCAATGAATGTTTTTATAAACACAAAGTATATGTCCGTAACATATAATCCGTCTTTGAACGTAAATACCGCTTATTCGTATCTTAAAACACTTGAGCAATTCTCCGGCTATACCGACGACATTGATTAATAAATTCAAAACAATAATCCCTCGGCTTAGCCGGGGGTATTTTTTAATAGGCAAAACCCTATGCTACCGCTCGCCTCTGAATTAGGCCACTACGGTTTGGAACTCATGAAAATATTATTGACTATCACTTGGATTATTAAATGAAAGTCGTTATTCAAATTTATCTTCTTTATTTTCTAAACATAGCTCCTATTTCTAATCTTTATGATATTTGCAGTTTCACTTTGTATGTAGTGAACTTATGCATCATTCACTTTGAATGTCCTCTTTTTGATTTTTCTTTAGGAGTTTTCATACCGCTAATCCGTTCTACATCAAAAGGAGTTTTTTGTCCTTCTTACATCGCTTAAGCTACTACTGAACTACGCCACTATCGCGGGGGTTTCTACACACAATAATCTTCGGCTTAGCCGGGGGGGTATTTTTTAATGGGCAAAACCTTGTGCTACCGCTCGCCTCTGAATTATGCCACTACGGTTTGGAACTCATGAAAATATTATTGACTATCACTTGGATTATTAAATGAAAGTCGTTATTCAAATTTATCTTCAACCGATTTTTTGTTTTTTAAAATATTTCAAAATACTTATATTCGCTTAAAAACTCGTCTAACAATAAACCCTCATAAGTATGCTTTTGTATTTTAATTTTTATTAACGTGACATTTCTAAACCTCAAAAACTACTTTTTAGTTCATAAAATTAAATTTTTATTCATCGCCTAAAACTACACCAAGCAGCACAATAGTTGCATGATTTTCTTCGTAGAGTAGCCCATTCCTTAAAAGTGTGGTTAATTTAATTTATAAAACCGATTATTTTTGACATCTGCTTGCGTTAATATAAAAAACGTGATATAATTATTTTATATAATAGTTAAATATTAATAAATCATGGAGGCATTTTTTGAAAAAATTATTAAAAAAGTTTTTATGTACATTTTTAGGAGTAGGTCTTACGATATCTTCCGTTTACGCGGGCGAATTTAAAACTCCCTCGGGAATATCTTCAACAAACATTGAATCCCAAGTAGATAAGTTCATGGATAAATTTATAGGCAAACTGATTCCCGGAGCTCAAGTATCAATTTCAAAAAACGGAAATATAATTTTAAGCAAAGGATATGGGAAAGCTAACATTGAAAAAGGCACTCCGGTTACTTCCAATACTGCTTTTAATTACGCTTCTGTAAGTAAACTTTTTATTTGGACAGCCGCAATGCAACTTCAAGAACAAGGAAAATTAGATTTAAAATGCGATATCAGGAAATATTTACCTAAAAACTATCGCCTTAAAATAAATTTCCAACAACCTGTTACATTTGAAAATTTGATGAATCACAACGCAGGATTTGAAGCTTTTTGGTCGCACCACGGCAATTCTTCGGATTTTAGTTCGCTTGGAGAAGCAACTCGCAGATGCTACAGTGGAAATCAATGTTTTAAACCGGGAGAATTTCAAGGATATTCAAATTACGGAGCTAATTTAGCAGCATTTATAATTGAAAATATTTCAGGCGTTCCGTTTTACAAATATGTAAAAGAAAATATATTTAAGCCGTGCCACATGAACGTGTGTTATCCTGAAAGAGACCCTATAAAGCGAGTCGTACAAAATAAAGCCGTCGGTTATAACGGCAGATTTAAAAAGACTTCTGTTTATACCGGAGATTGGTTGTATGCTTCAGGGTCTGTTATCGGTTCGGCAGATGAACTTTCAAAATTCGCTTCTGCTCTCATGCCAACAAAAGGCAAAAAATCTCCTTTGTTCAAAAAACCTGAAACACTCAAAAAGATGTTAAGTACTTCTTATTCACCGACTGGCGAAGAATTATTTTCGGTTCATCACGGATTTTGGGGTACAGACGGAAATTATCGCGGACTGGGTCACACCGGATGTGTACAAGGAATGGTTTCGCATTTTTTAATAGTTCCCGAAGAAAATTTTTCTATTTCTGTACTTGTTAACAGCGAAAATGGTTGGGATATTACATATGGTTTGGCGTGGCTTTTGACAGGGAATGATTATAAAAAATTTGACGATAACTCAAAGTTCCCCAACTCCAAACTTTTTGAAGGAAAATATGTTAATGCAAGAACAAAATTTATGAATCGCAAAAACCCTTTTGAAATCATGAAAGTTGAAAGTATAGATAAAAATACGATTCAAGTTAAAACAGGAAATATTTCTCACAAGTACGTACAAATAAGGCCATACTTATTTGAAAATATTACCGCTAAAGGTGGCCCTTCACTTAAAAGTAAAATTTATTTTAAAACTAAAAACGGAAAAGTTGTTAAAGGCATAACATTCAAAAATGATTTGATTCCTTTGTCAAAATTAAATAGATTTATCAAATAATTTTTTTAATATTACTTTTTTCACGAAGCGACTCATAAAAAGGTCGCTTTTTTGTGTGTAGAAAACTAGGCGAAAGCCCGAGTGGTTCAGTAAAGCTTAAGCGATAAAAAAACCTAGTGTGCTAAACTAAGAATTAAGCCTGGTAGCTTATAAAGAAAGCGCATTAGGAGGAATTAAGATGCAAAATCAAAATAGCCCAATGAATAGTTTAGCACATACGAAATGGAATTATAAATATCATATAGTATTTGCACCGAAATATAGAAGGAAAGTATTTTATGGAGAAAAGAGATTAGAAATAGGAGCAATACTGAGAGAGTTATGCAAATGGAAAGGAGTAAACATAAGGAGGCAGAAGGTTATTCTAACCACGCACATATGCTTTTAGAGATACCGCCAAAGATGAGTATATCAAGTCTTATGGGATTTCTCAAAGGAAAAAGCAGCTTGATGATATATGAAAAGTGGGGAAATCTTAAATTCAAATGTAGAAACCAAGAGTTTTGGTATAGAGGATATTATGTAGATACAGCAGGAAAAAATGCGGTTAAAATAAAGGAGTATATCAAAAATCAGTTGAAACAAGATCGAGAAAGTGCTCAATTAAGTTTATTTGATCCAAAAGAGACCCTTTTAAAGGGTAGCAAGTAACAAATGCATGACTGTCAGGCCGATAAAAAATCCACTTGTGGCTTGGGGGTAGTATTAAGGCTATTCTCCAAACTGAAACGCCACCTGCTATGCAGTTGAATATTTATTGTATTAAAATGTAAATAAGAGAGAGAAACAAATTTTTTATAATTAGTTAAAATTTATAATTTTATATATCTTTTATTCAAAAATATATTATAATTACATACGAGTATTCTTTGTTATTTTAATTAATTAAATGGGGTGAAAGTAATGTCTAATAAGTTTTGTGAATTTTGCGGAGGCGAAGTCTCGATTGATGCTGTGGTTTGTCCCAAATGCGGTAAGCAAATTGAAAAATTAAAATACGAAAAAAGTCCACAAGTTATTATTAATAATACTAATACCAATACGGTGGTAAAAGAATGCGGAAGAAAACAATGTAATAAATGGATTTCGTTGTTGTTGTGTATATTTCTGGGATTCTTTGGTGGACACAAATTTTATGAGGGAAAAGGTGGAATGGGCGTTCTTTATATTTTTACAGCAGGATTGTTGGGTATAGGAATTATTGTTGATATTATTTCTATTTTGTGTAAACCAAATCCGTATTATGTTTAATTTGTACTCAAAGTTAAAATGATTGATTTTGGTGTAATAAAACAAAAATGTTAATGTTATAAAAATCGGGTTATAATTTAAAAAAAGAATACTCTAAATATAGTAGTAAAAGTCCATTTTATTAAATAAAATATTAGTGCTACATAGCGAGTAGAAGAAAAACCAAGATTACAATTACATACTTTGTTAATTAAAACACTTACCATAGAGTAAAAATGCATTAAATAAAGCATAGAATTACGCCAAAACAATTAAATATGTTTAATTTTGTATAATTATTTTAAAAAGCGTAAAAAAGCCGATTATACCATAATCGGCTTTTGTTTTATATTTTTTATTTGTAAACCGCAAATAGAATTTTTGTAATAAATAGTTGAATAAATTCATGTGTTTATGTATTATGGTTTTATTAAATAAAGGTGGTAAATAAAGTGATAGATAATTTACTTATAAATGCTGTTCAAGAAAAAGTATCTGAAATACTGGGAGGCGATAATTCCGGACACGGGATGGAGCATGTTAACCGAGTATTGAAATTGTCGCTAAACTTTGCTCATAACGAAAACGCAGAAGAAAACACAGTAGCTCTTATTGCATTGTTACACGACGTAGATGACTATAAGTTATTCGGTTCAAAAAATGCCGAAGAGTTGACAAATGCCAAAAATATTATGAATGAATGTAAAGTAAACACGGAGATTCAGTCTAAAGTTTTAAACGAGTTGAAACGTATCGGGTACAGTAAATCGTTAAGGGGGTTACGCCCTGTAACGATAGAAGGCAAAGTTGTTTCGGATGCAGATATGTGTGATGCTTTGGGAGTTAACGGTATGCTCAGGACTTACGCTTACAGTATGAAAAAAGGTAAGCCGTTTTTTGATAAAAATACATTTCCCGTTACAAAGGTAAAAGCTGATGAATACAGTGTAAAATGCGGTGAAAGCAGTGTAAATCACATTTTTGAAAAGATATTAAAGTTAAAAGATTTAATGATGACAAATTCCGGCAAAAAGGAATCCGAAAGCAGACATCAAATCGTCGTGGATATGCTGTATCACTTATTTTCAGAAGAAGATGTCCCCGAATGGACAAAGTATTTAAATCAATATTTAAATGTAAAAAATAAATCGGAATAATACAAAGAATATATTTTTTGGAGGGCCGCAGTGGAATTATGGGGTTTTTATACGGAAAATAGAGTAAAGACGAGAGAAATTTATGTCCGAGGCAACCCAATTCCAAAAAACAGATATCATTTGGTTGTTAGTGTTTGGATTAAAAATTCTGACGGAAAGTATTTGATTTCACAGCGTTCTGAAAACAGGCAAATAAATCCGCTCAAGTACGAGTGCGTAGGCGGTTCGGTTCTTAAAGGTGAAAGCAGTATTGACGGTGCAATTCGTGAATCGAAAGAAGAAGTAGGTATAGATTTATCGCCTAAAGCAGGAAAGCTTATTTTTTCAAATGTGCGTAAAAAATTTGGCGGAAAGATTTTTAATGACATACAGGATGTGTGGATTTTTAAGTATGATGGCAAAATAAATTTAAACAACGCAACTACTTGTGAAGTAAAAAAAGCTTCGTTTATGACCGTTGAAGAGATTAATGAATTGTTTAATAAAAATATGATGGTGTCTACTTTGTCTGTAGTTTTCAATAAGGTTATAGAATATTCTTATACGGATTAAAGTTTGTAAATTTAATTTTTATATAATTATTTATTCTAAAATATTATGTAAATTATATGGTACAAATTTTACTTTTAAAACGTAAAAACCGGCACAATCGTGCCGATTTTCTGTTATTTATTTTTTGGAGATATCAGGAAAATCTCAAGGTAAACTACTGATCTAAAATAGAAGTTTTAATCTTATGATTAATATAATTCAGCTTCTGATTTGTCCTTTAAATTTTTTTCATTTACTTTAATATTGTTCATAATTTTTTTCCAGCAGTCGGGATTGCCTTCCCACTGAGGGAATTTTTTTTCGTCTTTAATCGGAGGTACGTCTTTGAAGGTAAATTGAATAATTCTCAAGTTTTCATTTTCAAATAATACGCTCCTTTGGAAGTCGGGTATATCTTCATCAACTACATTGATTACAGTGATTTTTTTATTAGGGTAAATTTTTGAAAATTTTTCAATAAAATTTATCAGTTCTTTATCTGATGCATCTTTTCTGTTGCAAATAAGCCCGATAGAATGTGAATTTTCCAGTATGTTATGTAATTTTTCCGCTCTTCCAAGCATCATTGTTCTGAACTTTTTGTGTTCCGATTCCAGAGGTTCATCTTTTTTGAAATGGTGGATTGAAATAACTCCGTTTTTGGTGTCTTTTACAAATTTATGATTATAGCAGTACTTGTTTGGAATCTCTTCTATGTTTTCAAAAAAATCCGCAAATTTAGTTTCGAAAAAGTGAATTGCCGTTTCTAAAGAATAAGACATCATCCAGTCTAAAGGAAAAGCGCTGATACGCAGATTGTTTTTCCTTAGATATTGACAAGGTCTGCAAGCTTCTCCAATCGGAATCATACAATCAACTTTGATTTTTTCGCTTTTGATTTCATTTTCTTTTTTATCTTTTTTGTCGTTACAGACTTGTGATACAGTAACTGAATTATCCGTTTGATTATTTTCGGTTGTGTTTTCATTTTTTTCGTCTTTTTCATCTTTTTCGTCGTTACAGACTTGTGACACAGTAA
Organism: uncultured Oscillospiraceae bacterium; assembly: GCA_902495835.1. Lineage (GTDB taxonomy): Bacteria > Bacillota > Clostridia > Oscillospirales > Acutalibacteraceae > UMGS1491. The sequence goes on from CABUYS010000020.1 coordinate 16,217, forward strand.
CTAAATTATCTGTTTGATTATTTTCAGTTGCATTTTCTTTTTTAGCGTCTACATTTATAAATAAGCATCCTAATAATATCATGCATAAAGTTTGTTTAACATTTAGCATTATTAATCATCCTCTTTGGCGTTTATAAGATAAATTATACCACAAAAAATATTTTTTTAAATAAATATCTGTTAAATGAAATATATAAATTTAAGCAATTAACAAAATAAGTTACTAAAAATGAAAAAATAGGTTTGAAAATCTATTAATATTTACATTCTGAACTAATATGCTCAAAGTTTTTTGTGTGGTAATAAAATAAATTTATTCTTTAAATTTCGTATTTTATGATTTTCTACGTGATAAACATCCTCAAAAAGGTGTATTTCTTCAACAGTAAAAAATTCTGCACTAATAATGGCCCATAAATAAAGATTTTCAGGTTTAGGGCGTGCGAAAAGATTGCTACTCGCCGCAAATAATGGGTTTATGCTGTTAAATTTTAATTGTTTTTATAATTTGTCTTATTTCAACTTGCTTTTATTTTTTCAAATATTTCACAAAAACTTGCAGGTTCATTTAGCAATAAATCTTTATAATATTCCTGTGCATTTGCATTTTAATTTTATTCGCATGCTATATTCAAGATTAAAAACTTACTTTTTGTTCATATTTTAAGCTATACTTAATTATGCAATTTTGGTATTTTTCTACATAATAAAGATCTACCCCTCATAGGGGGGTGGTATTTCCTTTTCGGGCATAGCTTTAATACTACGATCAAGCCACAAGTAGCTTCCTTATTGGCCTGACAGTCATGCATTTGTTACTTGCTACCCTTTAAAAGGGTCTCTTTTGGATCAAATAAACTTAATTGAGCACTT